>CAYITC010000017.1:0-7335 GCA_964366245.1 uncultured Candidatus Saccharibacteria bacterium | reverse complement strand
TGAATGCTGTTGACGTTCGCCATCCTCTGGGTATCGCGAGCCAGCTTGAATTGCCTGGCCGGATTGACCGCGACGAGCATGACAGTCGCCAGAACGGCGATGATGCCTATGACAACCAGGACTTCGATCAGAGTAAATCCGTTCGAAGCAAAGATTTTTCTTTTATTTTTCATATTATGATCTGGCTAGTTATTATTTTTATAAATCCAAAACGCAGTCGAACTCCGGAATGCGCGCGACGCCCGCCGCGAACGCGTCCTTTTCCCTTATAAGATCGCCCGAATCCTCGCAGACCTCGCGATTCAGGTCGGCCTGGACTCTCCATTCATCTCTGTCCACGGAATCGGAGTAGGCCGCGACGGCGCCTAAAACGGCCACCGACAGAGCCAGTGTCCCCGTCGAGATCAGGACGACCGCTATGGCCGCCCCGAAACCGCGATCAAGGCGGCATTTCGACGATAGTCTCGACCAGACGCATATTATGCTCGTTGATCGTATGCGCATATGGAATAAAAGTGATTAATATCCCTGATAAAATCACGGCGTATAGGATTGCTTCAATCAGCGTAAAACCGGATTTCATATATAACTGGGGCTGTTTTGGCGAGAATGTATAAGCGATCCCCGTCGCAGGTCATAGTTTGCGGCTCTACCGGCAGAGGATAGAAAACGGCGGAGGACGTCGAGAGCGATCGGTCAAAAATAGAGAACTCCCTATCCAGCGTCCTGGTCGCCGCAAAGACATGTCCGCGATCGGAAATTATTCCGTACACGCCGCCCGGAACATCGAGCGCCGACCCCGACCCTAGACTGGTCGAAGTTGACGTTCCGGAAAATAATTCCTTGTCACCGACTATGTTGAAACCTCCTGACGTGCGCCCAAGACGCAGACTATCCTCAAAATAATCGATGTCTCTCCCTTCTTGCCTCTGCCAGCCTGACGGGCTCATGGAATTCACGAGGACCGGCGCCAGCGGATTTTGGATATCTATAGTCCTGAATTGAGCCTGATCGGAAGCGCCGACGTAGAGAGCCTTGCCTCGGACGTATAACGCGTTGATCTTGCTGTCGGTCTCATAACCGGAAATTTTGACCGGGCTTTCGGGATTCATGACATCGATTATCGCCAATTCCTGACCGTCCCATTTCGTGGCGCCGAGATAGACCTTCTTATCGTCATAGAAGATCGCCGCACCGACCGGCGGCGAAGTGCTGGCTAACGGTAGCGGCAGCCGATATTTCTTGGCCAAATAAAGCGCCGACGGGCTGTTCAACCTTATGACGTGGAGTTGCGCGGCAGTGCTCGCGGCCGCGGCAAAGATGTGATTGCCCGCGAGAGCAATAGCCGACAATCCCGGTCCGGTGTTTATCGATGAAAGAATAAGAGGCCGGCCGGGATCGCCTATATCCGCGATAAGAAGATCCGGGTCGGAGGCAGTAGACGAGTCCGCTGAGACATACGCCGCGCCGTTCCTGACGATCAGATCGGTAAGAGGCAAGAGCGGATCGATGGGCAAAGTTATCGCGGTGATGAGCGCCGCGGGAGGTTTTGGGGCTGGATGGAAATATCGATAGGAGCCGACCGCGCTATTCTGGTAAAAATTCACGGAACATAGCGGCGTTCCGGCGGAATCATCGAGAGAAGAAAGCCTGTATGTCCGCACCGCGGCAAAATCGATTTGCTGGCTCTGATTCGAAACAACCACATCAGTCTCGACCCTGTCATTTCCGAACCAGACCGCCTTTGCGTCGATCTTAACAATGTCAGCGGAAGAACCGGCATCATAAGACTTTGACCTTGTTTCATATGGCGCGAGATCCGCGAATTCATCCGCGTGGAGCTTATACACGCCCATCAACAGCGACCTATTCTGGGCATTTTCATATATTTTTCTAGATTGAACGGAAATAACAGCGAGCAAGGCGACAAAAATGACAGACAAGGAAAGGGCCAGAATGGCATCGAAAAGAACGAAGCCGTGATTTTTAGCGCCGTTTTTAACGCTGGAGAGTTTTGGAAATATCATATATCGGCATCATTATGGATAAGGCGATGGATCCGACTATACTGCCCATACCCAGCATCATCGTCGGCTCGACCATCGCGGTCAGGCGTTTCAGGGCATGATCCAGCTCCCTGCCGAGCATAGTCGCCGCGCGGCAAAGCGAGCGCCCCAGATTCCCCGATGATTCGCCGGCGGAGATGAGCGGTTCGACATAGGCCGGCATATCGCGCGCGATGACATGGAATTTTTCGCCGGCTCTTATCAGAGCGGTAAATTTATCCAATCTGCCGCGCAACGGAAGCAGGTAAACGGAGGCTGTGGCTTTTTCGTAAGCAATGTCCGCCGGTATGCCCGCTTCGGTCATGGCGCCGAATGATTGGAAGAACAATGCCAGCGAATAATGCGAGACAAGCTTGCCGACTATCGGAACGCGGATCAAACAGGCATGGACAAGCCATTTAACGCCGGCGGCCTTTTTGTAAGCGAAAAAAACCGAAAGGCCGAGAATAGCCGTGCCGAGAACCGCGAACAATCCCCAATCCATAAGGAATTTTGAAACTGCCATGACTATCCTGGTAATTAGAGGCAGGTCGACACGCAATCCTGAAAGAAGCGGGATTATCTGCGGCATGATTCCCTGGATCAATCCGATAGTCAGTCCGATGGTCGCCAAGCCGATCACTATCGGGTATGTCATGGAGGAAAGGACCTTCTTGACGAGCTCATCCTGCTCTTCGAGAAGAGCCTGGCAGGTCTTTAAGGCCTGCGACAAAGAGCCCGTGGTTTCTCCGCAGCCGATCAGTCCGATCACGGATGCGGGCAGATCGATCTCATCCGCCATCGCCACGGACAGACTCTGTCCAGACTCTACCGCCTTTCTTATGTTTTCAAACGCCGAGGCTCTTCTCTTTGGCGCTCTTTTTTTCATGACAGTCAAGGCCCGACTGACGGGCAGACCGGCAGAGATATACATTTCCATCTGCTCGACAAGCATTATTTTGTCCCGGCGGCTCATGCGCATGTCAGGAATTCATGGCCCGTAGCACTTCAGCCCTGGTGGTAACTCCCCAATCGACCTTTTCATTCGCGTCATAAGACATCGGCCGGAAACCGCGCGACAGAGCATGTTCGCGGATGGCTTTTATAGGTTCGCCGCGGATGATCATATCTTGCATGACATCGTCGATCATCAAAACCTCCGCTATCACGGAGCGGCCGCAAAAACCCGTTCCCCTGCATTGGGCGCAGTTACCGCTTATTTCCATGCATTGTCTGCATATGACCCGGACCAGCCGCTGGCTTACGATCAAACGCACCGTTGCGGCCATCAAATAGCCGGCCACGTTCATTTGGGATAGCCGCAGGATAGTATCCAGAGCGGAGATCGTATGCAAAGTCGACAAGACCAGATGCCCGGTCATGGCTGTATTTACAGCCGTGTGCGCCGTCTCATCATCGCGGATTTCTCCGACCATGATCACGTCCGGATCCTGGCGTAAGGCCGAACGCAGGCCGGATGCGAAAGTCACCCCGTGAGAATGGCGTATATGCACATGCCTTACACCCGGCACTTCATATTCCACCGGATCCTCTAGGGTCATCACGGACAAGGGTTCAGCCGCCTTTAAGCCCAAACAGATTCGGAGCGTCGTCGTCTTTCCCGATCCCGTCGGTCCGGTGACCAGGATCAAACCGTTCGAGGCGTTGAGCGCCTGTCCCATCATGGATACGTGTTCTGGCGTAAAGCCCAGCGAAGCGAATGAATCCTTTGTCGCAAGTGAAGAAGGCAGTAGCCGCGCCACCGCGTTCTCGCCGTGGTACGTTGGCATGAATGAAATCCTTATATTGTAAGCCGCTTCGGCCAGATTGATCCTGAAGCGCCCGTCCTGCGGCACCGAATGCAGATCCGTGCGCGCGCCTGAAAGGATTTTCAGGCGCGCGATGATCTCCTCGTGGATATGTTTTGGCAATGTCCCGGCCGGCTCCAGCTGTCCGTCTATTCTCATTCGGACATTCGTGCCATTCATCCTGGGGTCTATATGGATATCGGAAGCACCCAGATTCGAGGCCCGAAGGAACATGGAATCAACGGCCTCGACCGCCGAAATGGTTTTTATTTCGCTCATGCGTGAAGCCTAGCAAAAAGGAGTTCAAATAATCTTCAAAAAAAGTTCAAATTTTAATGAAGAAAAGTTAAAATTTTAATGAAGATTTGATTTTGTGCCAGCGTTTGTTTGGCTTAAAATGGTCAAGGGATTTCTGATATACTCTAGCAATGGATTTTAAGCCGGAAAAAATTGAAGCCGGAATCATATTTAATAATGAACCGAGGCTTTCGGAGCATGAGGCGGATAAAGAGCTCAATACAAAGCGCCTGGAACTTGTTCCCGTAGTCAGAGACTTCATCTCAACACATGAACGCTTCCAGGGCCAGTCGGTTACAGTAACTTTCAATAATACCGGCATCGCATCGCTCGTATCGATCATAGAAACTCCAAACGATAAGACCGTACTCAAAATTCCATTGGATCCAAAATGCGAGGGAGAAGCGCTATTTCTGAAAGCCTGGAACGAGCTTGGGGTAACGGTTCCAAAAGTCATCAACGACGGTCTTATCGCCGGTAACCACTACATACTTATGGATTATATACAGGCCGAAATCTTGAGAGACAGTAACACCTATGAACAATTAGTTAAAAAAGGAACATTCACAGAAATGGGGCGGATTTTGCGCCGGATGCACATGCCTAGAGCGGAAGGATTTGGTCGAATCACGAACGGCAAAGCAAAATATGTTGAGTTCAGAGACTGGCTCGAGAGTGATTATATAGCCAAGAATATCAGGTACGTTCGAGAAAACGGTGTCTTGAGCGACGAGCATGGTTCTATACAGACGGCGTTCGAGACTCTCCTTTCGCACATGAGAGGAAGCGCTACAAGCACCTACTGTCACAATGATTTTTTCCCGAATAACATATTCGATACAGATCCGTTAACGATATTTGACCCGGACCCATCGCTCAACGATGGGTACATAGACTTAGGCCGGAGCATCATAATGGCAGTTGGTTATGGCGGTCTCCCTGAAGCAGGCACGCAATTGACGAAAGGTTACTTTGACGACGAATCATTTGACCAAAGTACGTTACGTTCCGCAATTCTTTTAAATAGCCACTTGAAAGTAGCTCGCTGGCATAAGGTAAAAAACTTTAAAAACATCACAAATATCCAAAGATATTTGATGCAATGATCATGTTTGGTCTATTTTGTTGGCCCATGCTGGATTCGAGGTGTGGTGCATTTCAAAGTTGAATTCGCCCACCTTCTTTACCTTGTATTGCATTACTTATGTTTTTGTGATATCACATTTACATTAGGATTTTCCTATAGCACGTTGAAAACCAAGGGAGGTGGGGATATTATGGAAACCAGTTTTTATATCATCAAACCTCACGGTTTGATGTTTCGGGATAAGATCAGAGCAATGATTGAAGCAGGCGGACTCATCATCACTGAAAGTAAACGCCTTGTATTACCTGACTGGGCATTAAAGATCATTTATTCCGATCTGCCAGAAAAGTACAGGGATGCGGTTTTTCAGTCCTATAAGGGTGCGTTCGTCGAAGTGGGACTGGTCATTGGTGAAGATGCTATCGATAAACTTCTTAGAATCGCGGGCACCGAACTCGATCCGGTTGATTGCGCCCATGGTACTATACGCTCAACATTCGGTGGGCGAGAACCCTTTATAATCGATGGTGTTAGATGTTACGCCAACATTATCCATCGATCTCGAAACAAAATGGAGGCAGAAAAAGACATCGAAATTTTTCACGCCCTTTAAGCCGGCCGCCTGAACAATAATTTCTGTTTGGGCTTTCTTTTTGAATAAAAAACCCGAAATCCTTTTCAATGACTTCGGGACGAGGTTCGTTGACAAGCTTAGTTCGTAACGATTCTGAACTTATCGTATACTTTTAGCATCCTGTTTAAGACTTCCTCCGCTGTTTGGCCTTCAACCTGTATCCAGCCAGCACAGCTTGTATATTGTCTTTTTGATTGGATGACATCACCTACTCGATAATTGATGTTACCCCCGATCACTCCTTCCAAGTCGCATAAATCCTCGTAAGAGGAAATTTTTGTGACAACCCCATCGCTGAGAGGTAAAAACATATCACCAACACATTTTTGCCCTTGTGAAGGAAGGGGTTTGATTATTCTCCCAACCATGATATCGACAAGGAGAGAGCAGACATCTACACCAAAGGCAAGGCTCTGGTTTGACAACATGTGCTCTCCAGCGGTTCGCCACGCAAACTCACAGATCGTAGGCTGTCCGTAAGAATCAACAAAGATTTCAATTTGCATATAGCCATTTTTAAGGCCAAGTCCGCTGACCACGTTTTGAACGATTTTTCCACCGTCAAATTTGACTTCCTCTGGACACTTCATGACGGTGATTTGGGCGAATTTTTCTTTTTTTTCGGCGAAGCTGAGATTGGTATATGGAAGCCATGTCAGAAAAGTTCCCATGACTTTACCATTCTGCACCAGTGAATCAAAGCACCATATCAAGTGCGGGCAGTACGTTTCCGCAATAAATCGCTTTGTGGAATAGTCAAGTCGCAGAGCCACCAACTGCTCACCAGACTCGATCTTATACACTTCTTTTGAAGAAAGTCCCCTTCGCCACTTTACAATAAATGGGAAGCCGCCTTGCCTTTGCGCGAATCCCAACGCGTCCTCAACGGAAGTCAGCTCCTGATAGGACATTGTACGATACCCAAGCTCCCGGAGCTTATCTTTCATCGTGGCTTTGTCCCTAACACAACGAGCCTGATATTCGTCCAATGCTCCAGAAAGTTTGAGCAAGGAAGCAAATCTCTGCACATTTTCCTGATTGTATTCAGAGTCGTTGTAGAAATAATCGATCACGATCTCGTTGTTGTCGCAGAATTTGTTGAATTTTTCAACAGCACATTCAACAGACTCTTCTCTATCAAGAACAAAACAGGGGATATCGGCGCTTGCATCAAGATGCTCTTGACTAAAGAACATGCTCTGCTTGAACCTGAGCAATACCAGATTGATGGTCCCATTCGACATCACTTTCCTTGAAAGCGTGTTTTCGTACTCTTCAACAAAAAGAAGTGTCGGCTTTTTTACATCAAACTCTCGCTTCATAACACACGATCCTTTCTTTTTATCCGAGATATTCTCGAATCTACTTGAATATTAGACCACAAAAATTAAACCGTCAATGATTTCGTATTTTATGGAATTCTGGAAATATCTCCATTATTTTCTCTGAAGTTTCCTCTAGTTG
>CAYITC010000016.1:0-7434 GCA_964366245.1 uncultured Candidatus Saccharibacteria bacterium | reverse complement strand
TTGACCCCGGCGCTCCAGATGACTATCGAGGCCGTGAGAATTTCTCCGGAAGAAAGAGCGATGCTGTTTTTGGTTACTGACGCGACTGCGGCGTTCAATCTCACGGCCACGCCTTTTTTGCTCAAATGCTTACGCGCGTAAGCCCGGAGAGACGCGGAAAATTGGGGCAAAAGCTCCTTGTCGGCATGGATAAGGGTGACGGTAAATTCTTCCCGCTTGCAATGTTTCGGATCGTCGGGCGGGCAGTTGGAATCTCTGTAATAACGGTTAACCATTTCATCTATGAATTCGACTAATTCGGCCGCGACTTCGACGCCGGTAGCGCCGCCGCCTATGATAAAGAAAGAAAGCGTGTCGCGGCGTTCTTCCGGATTTTCAATTGTGATCGCCTGTTCAAATGCCTCTATGATCCGATTTCTTATAAGCGTCGCGTCACGAAGGCTTTTCAAAGGCAGGGAGTATTCTTCTGCGCCGGCAATGCCGTAATAATTAGTCTCCGCTCCGGTCGCTACGACTAAAAAGTCGTATTCAAGAGTCGTAGACCGAAGCTCTTCTTTGATTGAAATAACGCGTGCCGAAGTGTTTATGGAATCCGCTAAACCTTCGATGATTCGAATATCAGTTCCGACAAAGATCTCGCGTAGCGGCTCGGCGACGCTTCTCGGATTAAGGCCACCGGTGGCGACTTCGTGGAGAAGCGGCGTAAAAAGGAAATTATTGGTGCGATTTACTATAGTGACGTCTATTTCGCCTTTTCTAACCGCCTTGGCAAGATTCTTGGCCACATACACTCCCCCGAAGCCCGCGCCGAGTATGACTATGTGAGGTCTTGGCATATTTTCTTATATTGCAATTCATTCAGGCGTTTGTCGATATCCGAGTATTTCTTGCCGCAGAGCATGCCGCCGGCAAAAGTCTTGTCTTGGGTCACGTCAATCAGACAAAAATCAGGAGTCGCGAACGTGTTTTTTTTCTTTGCGTCGATAAATTCGAAGTCCACTAATACCAATCCTTTCAAATCATCTTCAAAAATATCGATCTCCGCCTTGTTACCTTGGTAAATATACTCATAGCGAGTCTTTCGAGTCCTTTTGCCTTTTACAACCGCCAATGCGTTGAATTCTTTCTCGGTTAATCTGATCGTGTATTCGCTTTGCGCTGACGCATCCCCTTCTTTTACAGGCTCTTTTTTGGTTATTTCATACCTGTCTCCTTTTTTTCTAAGCCTTAGGCACGGATGAGCTTCATCGGCCGGAATATAAACGTCTATTATTTCTTTGCGCGGAAAATTTTCCAGACCTTCAGGCAGCATTTTGGCCAAATATGTTTTTTCAAGCTCGATTTCTAGCATTAACCTAATTATAGTCTAAATATGGACTTGATATAGAGGGAGTCTTGTCCAATACAAAAGGACCTTTATTTTATTTCCGCTACTACTCTTACCAAGGCTCCATCAAGCTGATTTTTGATCGGAAAGGCGTAAACGGTAAAATCTTGATCTTGAAGCGCGGCCAGATTGGTAAGATTTTCAATTATTAAAACCTTGTTGCTCAACAAGATTTTATGGACCTTGAAAGGCGCGTGATCAACGCTACACATGTCTATCTAAGCGGGTTCTTTCCGTAGACCCCTTCCACAAGCGCGACATCCTTGTTCGAATCCAACAAGAGCTGGATATTCTTGTCCTTCATGGCCGCCAAGAATTTGCTACCAAGCCCATCCTTGACCTCCTTGTCATACATCGCCCTAAAAGCTTCGAAGTCTTTTATGAAACAATGGCCCCCGGCACCGCGGCCGCTCTTTTGGACAGGTTCCGTATGACTCGTACCGATCCGCGGGTCATGGATGAGAGCGTCCCGAATGCTTTTCCAATCACCCCCGGTGGCGGCCTCGAAATCATTGGCATAATTCTTGCCTATCCACCCCTGCCCTATGAAACCTATCTTCATAATACTTGATTGAGCAACGCGCGGACCGCATTCACCGGGATCGCGAAGCCGATATTGCTTGCGCCTTGCTGAACAGCCACATTGACGCCGAGAACATTGCCTTCGAGATCCAGAAGCGGTCCGCCCGAATTGCCCTTGTTGATGGCCGCGTCAGTTTGTATGACTCCGGAAAGGGTCTCGACATTACCCTGGCCGTCCTGCGCCTGAATAGTGCGATTAAGACCGGAGATTATGCCGACTGAAACGGAGTTGTTGTATTCGCCGAGCGCGTTTCCAATAGCGGCGACTGTCTGGCCAAGCTTTATATCCAGTGAATTACCGAGAGAAATGACGGGAAAACCGCTGCCGGCGATCTTTAGAATGGCCAAATCCCGGGTTTCATCGCGGTAAAAGACCTGGGCTGTCTTCGTAGTCCCGGATGACAAAAGAACCACGTATTCGGCCTTGGTATCGCTGACTACGTGCTTATTCGTGATGATGTATCCGTCAGAACGGATAATGAATCCCGTCCCGGCGCCCACGTTCGTCTTCTTCGTGCCGACCTGGCGATAAACGGGAATACGGATGCCGATATCGCGATCGGCGAATGGATTCACGTACTGGATCTCGACTTGAGGGATATCTTTCGAAATGATGACGGAAACGACCGCCGGAGTCGCTTTGGCTACCGTGGCCGTAAGCAGCTGGTCTTGCGAGGGGGCGACGACGGTAGCCCTTTTGGCTAATGCTTCTATTTCCTTTATTTCCTTTCGGTTCTGGGCATTCATCTTAATTAATTCTTCAGTGAATTTTTGCGTAGCCTGGGTGCTTGACGCGGAAAGCACGATCGCGTCCGTGAGAGCCGCCACTTGTCGCTCGACTACGCCAACCTGGAATGATAGAGCTTGATTTTGTCGGTATTCATATACGCCGAAAACGCCCAGACCGAGCACGAGAATGATCGCGAGTCCCGTGATCACGTATAAAGTCTTCATAATCCGATTATAGTAAGGAGGAACGCCTCCGGTCAAGGATTACTTCGCCGGCACCTTTCCGATACAGCGGACGCACGAAATCTGCGGTTCGCGGGTCTTGATGTATTTATTGCCGCAGGCGCAGACGAGGATGATCGTAGGGCCCGGCTTGAGGATCCACTTGCCGTCCTTTTGAAAAGTTTTTCCGGAAAATTTAAGCATGATGTTATTCGATGAAAGTCAGGGCCTTGCCTTTCTTGTCTCCGCGGCCGGTCCGGCCGATGCGGTGGATATAGTCGTCGTGGGTCGCCGGGATGTCGAAATTGATGACATGCGACACGTCGGCGATGTCGAGCCCGCGCGCAGCCACGTCCGTTGCCACCAGTATCTTGGCGTGATTGTCCTTGAACAGCTTCAGAGCCTTCTGCCTTTGGGAGAAATTCTTATTGCCATGAATGGATTCGGCCTTGAACCCCTTTGACGCAAGCACTTTTGAAAGCTTCTCAACGCCGTGCTTTGTGCGGCCGAAGATCAGGACCTTGCTGAATTCCTGCTTATTCAAAAGATCATGGAGGATATCGAGCTTATCGCCGCCGCGGACGCGGACGACATCCTGGTCGACATTGCCGGAAGTCTCGCCCGTTTTGACCGAGATCCTAACCGGGTCTTTCAAAAATTCTTTGACCAACTTTTCAACGTCGTGAGAGACGGTGGCCGAGAAAAATAAAGTTTGCCTGATTTTCGGCATGAGCGAAACAACGAAGCGCATGTCATTCACGAAACCCATATCAAGCATGCGGTCGGCTTCGTCGAGGACTATCGTCTGGAACTGGTCCAGATGAACGAATTTCCTGTTCACGAGATCCTTGAGACGGCCGGGCGTGCCGATGACGACATTGTACGCGTATCGGAGAGAAGATATCTGGCGGCCGATCGGCGCGCCGCCGACGCAGCAGACCGAGTTTATCCTCGGACCGGTCTTTATATTCTTGGCGAAACCCTGAAGCTCTTGCTCGATCTGAACGGCAAGTTCGCGAGTCGGCACGATAATAATGGCTTTCTCTTTTGGATTCAGGATAACTTTATTTAGTATCGGAATTAGAAATGCAGCGGTTTTTCCGGTGCCTGTGTTGGCAACGCCGACAACATCCTGTCCCATAAGTCCGTGCGTTATTGTTCTATCTTGAATAGGCGTGGGGATCACGTAACCCTTGACCGCGATCGCGGCCTTGAGGCGGACATCTATATTGAAATCGGCAAAAGCATGCTCGGGCTTGTAATGCTCGGCCTGCTCGGTCAGAATCACCGCCTTATTTATGAACTTGGCTGGGTCAATCCGTTCGCCAAAATTAGCGCGACCTCCCCGATGACCGCCGCGACCTGATCCATACCCACGGCTAGGTCCGCGATTTCCGGTGCCAAAACGAGGCCTAGCAGTGAAAGGTCTCGGGTTATTGGAACGCGGCGCGGCGTTAAAGCTTCTTTTATACATGGATTATCACTGTCTCCATGTAGTTTTTAGATATGAATCGAGAAAACCGTAGAGATTCAGTTACGGGGCAAGTATAGCAAGAATTAGACGGGGTGTCAAATTGAGCAAAAAAATTACTCACATTTTAGGAATCCATAGATCCTTACAGATTTTCCTGGCAAGAAAATCGCTTATTTCATTATGTCTTGGAATGGCAGATTTTCGCCCAGAAACAAGATTTCTTATAACTGTGTGACGAGCCCCTTCACGGATTATCTTACAATCAAAAAGCTCCGCATGGCGGATCAGGTCTATTCTTTTCATGAGACGCTAGGCCGGGAGGGTTACTTTTATAAGTTCTCTCCTTGTTGAATCGTTCTTCCTAAGTTGCGACCTAGACTCCTTTCGATTTTCTTCCAATATCATGACAAGAGCCTCCTGTAGATTTTCTCTTGCCTCTTTTAAAGTTTTACCTTGAGTGTTTACACCGGGAATCTCCTCGATCCAGGCAACAAACCAATCTTTGGTCTTTTTATATATAGCTGTAAATTGGTTCTTAGTGGTCATGGGCGTATTTTATCAGACAAAAAAGCTGGGTCAATCTTTCCCGGGTTTAAAACCTGTGTCGCTATTACTTCTTATTCTTCCAGGCGAACTTTTTCGCTAGGCGCTTAGCCGTTTTTCTCGAGCGAGATGTCTTTAACCTGGTATTTATTCTTTTGGCCATAAGAGACATCATGATATTATAATATCCATAATTATGCCTCTAAAAACAAAAATCCTCTTTTTGGTCTACGCCCATAGAAATCAACAACTCACGATGAGTATAATAGAAAAGGGCGGCCGTTAAGTGGTCGCCAGCGCTCTTATCTTTTTCTACAGTCCGAAATATATTCGTATCTTCTTTGCGCCACGCACCGCGAGGGCTATGGATCGCATACAGCCGTCGTCGATATCGCCTTTCATCTTCTTTTTCAATCGCCAGCGGCCTTGTGTTCCCGTATCGCACTTAAAAACAATTGGAAGAAGATATGCTTCCCCTTGAATCACTCCAATGCTCGTCTTCAGAATTCCCGGAATGGCATGCGCGGCTCTGATATGTCTATGCTTGAAGCCGTGTCGGCGATTCAGGGCGCGTCTTACTTTGACGGCAGTCTCGGCCAATGATCGATTTGTCCAACGAAGCGGCAATTCGCCTGCCCTGTTCCAGACTCCGATCTCCGAGGTACTCGCTTCGGCGATATACCAATCGGCGCTGTTGTATGAATCGAGGCGCTTTTGATATTCCCCGCCAATTATCTTATCAAGAGTGGCTTCATTCATACCAAGGACTCTGGATCGAACGCGTGTTACCAACTTAAGATAATGCTTTTCGGACTCGACCCTTTTCATGTGACCGCGCTGTCTCCGTGCGGCACAGAGTTTTCCGACTACAAAACAGCGTTTTACTTCTCGGCGGGATATTTTACGTAGTAGTTTCATCCGTGCTGATATTACATCATATTTTTTGTTTTTTCAACGATATTATATCAAAAAAGGTGGAGCGTCGCCCCACCTTGTCTAAGAAATGCCAATCGAGCCCGGCGCACCGCCTTAAACACCGATCAAATCGGCAATTTCTGAGGTTTCGAGGGTTCGAGATTCCATCACATGCTTGCCGCCAAACTTCACAGGCACATGCGGAAATTTTAGGCCGGTAGCGGTCGAGATTACGAATACTTTTTGCCCTTCCGTCACGAAACCGCGCTCAACGGCCTGTTTCAATCCGGCCAGTGCCGTGCCCGTCTGTGGACAAACAAAATGCCCATCTTGTCCGGCGACTAGCACTGCTTCGTTCAGTAAACTTTCGGAAGCAGTGAGAACGGCGCCGTTTGATGCGACGATTTCTCGCATGACTTTCTCATAGGAAACGGGATTGCCGATCCGTGCCGCCGTAGCTGTGGTTTCACCGCAGAATAAAAGCGGCGTGTAATATGATTTCCAACTGAACAGTCTCCCACGCACGGGCGAGAGGATTGGCCGCCGCGGACTGCACGCCAATGAGTTTGGCAAGGTGATTCACGAAACCGAGTTCCTTGAGGAGACGCATACCCTTACCGATCGAGGAGGAATTACTGCCGTTGCCGACCGGTACGACGAACGCATCCGGCATGTTCCATACTAAATATTGGCAAGCCAGAAAGACACTGGCCTGATGGCCTGCGATGCCGAATCCGGCATGTACGTGGCAACCACGGATCGCGAAGAAGCGCGCGAAGAGATCAGGAAAACGAAAGTCTTCGTCATCGAATACAATGACGCGAGCATGGGGAAGGATCCTTCCCATGAAGACATCTATAGACCTATCGGCTACATCGCCTATGCAAGACAGTCTGCCACGGCCGCCTACATATCCGACTTTGCCGTTCACTCTTCGTATAGAGGCCGCGGGATCGGTTGGCAGACATTCTATCTTTTCATGGACATGCTCATGGACGAAGGGTTCACTCGATGGAGCTTGCACACCCATCCGGACAATCCTGTTAAGAGGCTCTATCAGGACTTCAACTTCCATGAAGGAGAGACCACCCAGGATTTTCTGGGAAGCGGGCAACCGCGAATCTTCATGACATGACATGCATGCTTTGAGAGTCCCGCCGAGACGGCAAGATAGGCCCCGCGCGATCTGCGCGGTTTTTTATTGGACCAGATAATCTCCGGCCAGGTACTCTTAGCGTCGGTTTTATTGATAATCGAAAAGACTAGACGACTAGTGAACGATGCCGGAGCTGATGAAGTATCTTGCACGGCTCGACGATCCGCGGATCGACGATGCTGTAATGTATGTTCAAACCTTCGCGGCGCGGCACGATAAGGCCGTTGTGGCGCAATAAGGCGAGATGCTGGGAAAGATTGGCTTTTGGAAGCTTGGTGATCGAGAGGATATCCTCGACCGAAGTTTCCCGCATTTTCAGAATGTTCAGGATCTCGAGGCGCTTCGAATTGGCCAAGATCTTATAGACCAACGCGTTCTTATGATAAGCTTCTTTAGGAAGGGGCGATTTCACGGTTTCGTAATTAT
>CAYITC010000015.1:0-7597 GCA_964366245.1 uncultured Candidatus Saccharibacteria bacterium | reverse complement strand
ATTTAAGCCTGATTCCAGGGATCCGAGGAAGGAAAATAGCCAGTTTGGGGCCACAACACAGGGAAAATCGGGCACAGGTATAAAGAAAACCCAAAGACAAGAGCACATCGTCAGTATTTTGAGGGGTCAATCCAATTTGACGATCAAGGATTTCTCGAAAGTCATAAAAGACTGTAGCGAGAAGACGATTCAACGGGAACTGTTAGATTTGGTCCAAAAAGGGGTTATAAAGAAGGAAGGGGAACGTAGGTGGAGCAAATATTCCCTAAAATGAGCCATATTTTCGGATACATTGACTTTTTAGGCTCAATGGCATAGAGTTATCCACATTCCGAGGTTTTGGCCGCCATTTCAAGGTGCGCTATAATGCTTTGTAACGGGTGCCCTATCAGTCGTTTGATTAGGCGTTCGTTCCAAGGCGAATAAAAGCCTCGGAAAGTTACCCACTTAATCTCCTGTTCGGACGTCGATAGTACGAATATGGGGAATGTGGAATTATTATCAGTCTTACTAGACGATGGCTTCCCGAAATATTATTAAGTAAGACCGGGAAGTATCGTTAATTATAAAAACATAAATATGAAAAAAGTTCTCTTCGCAACCGGCGTTGCCGTATTGGCTCTCGCTACGGTTGTTGGAGCTCAAGGCTACTCGTTCAACTCCAACTTGAGTGTTGGTTCTACGGGGGCTTCAGTCGTTGCTTTGCAGACGGCTCTTATCTCTGCCGGCTACAACATTCCGGCTATCTCTTCGGGTGTTGCCGCCAAGGGTTACTTTGGTTCGCAGACACAGGCCGCCGTCAAGCTTTATCAAGCCGCGAAAGGTATTCCTTCCACAGGTTTTGTCGGTCCTTTGACTCGCGCCGCTCTTAACGGTGGAGCAGTGGCCACGATGCCTTCAGTTGTCGCGTGCCCGGCCGGCTACATTTGTACGCCTACCGCCGGTACGCCTACCGCCGGAACGCCTGCCGCTAGCACTCCAGTCACTGGTGGTGCTACCGTCCAGGGTATTACCACTCCTGGCGTCCCTGGCATAATGACCGTAACCGCCGGCCCTCTTTCAAGCTCCGTCTTGTATGTCGGCAATAAGATGGTTCCGATCTTTGCCATCCGCGTTCAGGCACAGTACTCTGACGTTGATGTTCAGAGCGTGACCCTCAACATCGGTAACAACACTGCCTTCTACAACAAGATCTTCAGCACGTTGTACATAACCGATGGCACCCGGGTCTTGGCTTCGCAGGCTGTCAACGGAACAACAGCAGTGCAGAGCGGCAGTGAATACCTCTTGGGTATCGCCGGCTTCCATTTCTTTGTTCCTAAGGCGGTCTACAAGGACCTAATCATCAAGGCTGACCTTTCGAGCTCGATTGACAGCGCCTACATCTCGTCATCGGGAACGAGCTTCCCTGACGGTTCGCCAGTCGCTCAAAACAGCATTAACGCGACGGCCTTCAGCGGCTGGGGTGTTGGTATTATTGCCAACGGCCTCCGTTCGGTTGATGGCGCCGGTTTGAACCTCTACGGCCCGGCTACCGGTTTCTATCAGGCTTTGACAATCAACTCAAGCTTGACTGACAGCGCCCAGGCCAACGTTTCCCTTAGCGCTTCTTCGCCTCTCGTCGCTTCAGTTCCGGTGAACGATACGACCAATGGTCAGTATCTCGGCTTGCCGATCCTTATCTTCGATGTGAACGCGCAGAACGACACCCTTCACCTCCGCTCGGTCACAGTCAAGATCTATGACACAGCCGGTGGTACAGGATCTGTCGGAGCCGCTTACCTCTTCCAGGGAAGCACCCAGATCGCTTCAGCTTCGGTCTCAAGCGACACGGCTACATTCTCTAACATCTCTAACGGAACAGCGGGCGCGACCATTCCGGTCAATACCACTCTTCCTTATACTGTTAAAGTCGATGTGACTGGCGTTACTAGCGGAACATTGGGCCTCACGGCCGGAGTTGCTACTTCGACGACGGGTGATATGACCATCCTCTCCTCGAACGATTCAACAGCCACCATCTCGGGATCTGGCGCAGGCAATACCCAGACGGTTGCCGCCGCAGGACCTCTCTTCACGCTCGTTGGAACTCCGACGATCACGAAGACTAACACTACGGCAGGAGCTGGAACCCTAAGCGTGTTCGATTACACGGCCACATTCAACGTGAATATCTTGGCTGTCGGTCAGAACGTGCAGATCGGTCTCCCGGCTTCGACGACTGTCGCTCTTAGCGCTTCGTTCGGTACCACATCGACGGGCATTTCCCTGGCTCAAGTCTATGAGAATGGCGTGGCTTCGACTACCCCGATCTCGGGCGGGTTGATCGCTACCTATTCCCAGCCGAGCAACACGACTCTGACCTCGAACACCTTCCAGGTGTCTCGTAACCAGAGCGTGACGGTTCCGGTCACGTATTCATTCACGGTTATCAACCCGGGCTCTGCCAAGTACGCAGTGCAGATGCAGGGTGTGTACTCGAGTGGATCCGCGACGACGAACTTCATGGCCAACCAACCGGCATGGAGGACCGCATCGATCTAACCCTCCCTTGGCATAGTTCTTCGGAACCAGCCATCCTAGGTTAAATCAAACAAAAACCGCCCCGGGCTTCGGCCAAAGGGCGGTTTTTGTTTTGGCGGATTCGAAGCTATGGTCTATAATGGAGTCATGAGATATTCTTATGGGATCCTGGTTGCCGTATCCGCGCTGTCTTTAGGCGCTTATGCCGTCCAAGCACAGACCGCGCCTATCAGCTTGGCGCCTCCGCATGTCACTATGTATGTCGGAGAAATGAAGACCGTGCAGATTTCCGGCGATGGCACGATCTACTACATCGGAACCAATGGCCGGCCTGACATCGCCGGAGCCTTTCTCAAGGACGGCGTTCTTACCGTGAGCGCCTATTATCCGGGGGAAGGAAGCGTAAGCGTCTGTTCATACGTCCAAAGCGCTCTTTCCTGCGTCAATCTTAATATAAGCGTGCTCAAAAAGACCGACGAGCAAAAGGATAAGGCGGCGACGATCTCATTCAGCAAATCCAATATCACGATTGACATAAACCAGACCGTCAATCTTACCGTGGAGGGCTCTCGTAGCGGGGCTTACTACATGTCCGCCCACAGCGACCCGGAGGTCGTTTATGCCGGTATTTCCGGGAACATAGTCACCATAAAAGGGACCAAGATCGGCGGATCGAATATCACGATCTGCCAGATCGGCGGAACATGCGGCAATATATACGCGTTCGTGCCGATGAGCGCGGCGAACAAGGCGGCGATACAGGCGACCTTGCCGCCAACCCCGGTTTTATCGGCTTTCTATGTCGCTTCGAATAATGTTGGCGGCGGTTTTGCCTCAAAGGGCGCGGTACTGACGATAATATTCAACACTAGCGACGACATCACCGGCAAAACCCTTAAAATCGGCGGACAGGAGATCGCGGTTACGGGAACTGGTAGCGGTCCTTATGGCGGCTCCTACACCGTTAACGGCAATGAAGCGACGCCTTTGCCGGTCTCCATAGAGTTTTCCACGGCTAAGGGAATGACGGGCCGCTCTTTTTTTACCATAGGAGATAAGACCAGCGTTCTCGCTCCATCCGTCCAGTCTATGCTTCCGTCCGCGTCCCCGACCTCTGCCATTCCCAGTCCGTCCGGATTGAAAAGATTCACCGCGACCCTCCAGCTTGGATCGAGCGGAATCGAGGTCAGCTATCTGCAAAGCGTACTGAAACAGCTGGGCGTCTATGACGGTCCTATTACGGGGAAATTCGGCAATCAGACGGAAGCCGCGGTAAAGAAATATCAGTCCAAAGTCAAACTGAAGCCAGTCGGCGCCGTGGGCCCCGCGACAAGGGAAATGCTGAACAAGGTCATTTAATATCCCATGGTCAACCCATTCGATCGCGCGTTCTTCAAGTTCCTAATCGGTTTTGCGGTCATCCTGGCCATCAGCTTCGCTGTCTTGTATTTTGCCGGCCGATACCTCCGGTAATGCTCCGCTCCGGAATCTTCATTAAAATTTTATCTTTTCTTCATTAAAATTTGAACTTTTTTTGAAGATTATTTGAACACCGGCTTGATAAGCTGTGCGCATTATCAGTAATGCGCTCGGGCGCCCTTTTTATGCGATCAATCAAAAGGATATTTTTTGCCGCCAGTTTTGCGCGATTTTGGAGAATCGGTCTGTGCGTGAGCGAGGTCTTATTGGTATTCAGCTTTTCCGTGCCGATGGCGCGCGCCGCGGCTGATAATCCAGGGACTCATGTTTCCGGGGATATCGCGACCGATACGACCTGGGACCTTCAAGGAAGCCCTTACATTTTTGACGGAGACGTGAATGTGCTTGCGAACGCTACTTTGCGCGTCATGCCTGGAGTGAAGATCTCAATGGCTCCGGATATTAACGCCGCATCTTGGGTGGTCAACGGGGCTCTGGAGATTAACGGCTCGGCGGATAGGCCGATCGATATCTCGGGGATAGATCGCATATTCAGCAGCCAAGGGATAGTCTCGATCTCGTACGCTAACCTGCATGGCGGCCCTACTCTCGTCCTGTTCAAGTCCACAGCTACCGTCGCCTCCTCGACCATACTGGACGGCAACGGCTCGGCTTTTTATGTATGGGGGAGCACTGTGAATGCCTGGAACATCAGGATAGAGAATGCCTCGGTCAATGCCATATTCGGATTAGACGCATTAGGATCCGGGTCAAGCGTGTCGGTTCGTAATTCCGCGATTGTCGGCAATGCCCGGGCGATCGACAACTTTAGTCGCGCGATCATGCGCGTTGAGAATAATTGGTGGGGAAGCGCGGATGGTCCGGCCACGACTGGTGCCAATTCAGTAAAAGGCAGGATTTCTTACGCGCCCTGGCTTGCGAGTGATCCCATCGAAGCCGGCATCTGTTGTTCGAGCATCCTATTCATACCCGGTATCGAAGGTACCAGAATGTATAGCGGCTCAAATAAGCTCTGGGAGCCGGACGGGAATGCCGATGTGATCAAGCTTTATCTGGACGTGAATGGTTCCAGCACTGACCCGGCTATTTTCCCCGGTGATCCGATAGCAAAGGCTTATGGCATAAAAGATGTGTACGGCAAGTTCCTCTCGTTCCTGGACGATCTTGCCCAATCCGGCGTGGTCAATGAAGCCCGGGCGCTCGGATACGATTGGCGCAGGCCGATATCGGAGATCGCGACGGACGGCTTGCTGTCGGAGACAATGGAGACAATGGCGTCAAGCTCCAAAACCGGCAAGGTAACATTGATCGCCCACAGCAATGGCGGCCTGATAGCTAAATATTTGGTGAAAACCTTAGCCGACGCCGGCAAGTCGGACCTCGTCGATGCCGTTATCTCCGTCGCCGTTCCATATCTCGGCACGCCAGAAGCCTTGGCCGCGCTGTTACACGGCGATCGCCAGTCCATCCTTGGCGGGTTCATACTGTCGGAGGCTGTTGCCCGCGGTCTGGGCGAGAACATGTCGAGCGCGTACTCCTTGCTTCCGGCCGCGGCTTATTTTGAGCGCATATTCAGTCCCACGATCGCTTTTGCCAGCACTACCATAAGGGGATTGAATGACGGCGCTTATCCGGACGAGATCAAATCACATGGGGATCAATCGGCGTTTATTCTCGACGATGGCGATATCAGGATGCGGCCCTCGTTCACGGACGTCAGCAGGCCCTTGATCGGCAATAAGAAGCTCCTTCGCGCGGCCGAATCCCTGCACGCGCTTCTGGATCCATTCAAATGGCCGGAGGGCATCGCCGTGTGGGCGATCACTGGCTGGAATTCAGACACGGCTACCGGCATAAAGTATCATGAAAAACGGGGTTGCAATGGGATACTGGCCAGACTCTGGTGCCGCGGTTCGGATATTTTCCATCGACTGGCGACTTCCTTGATGGGGGATGGAACTGTTCTTGTCTCTAGCGCCACGCACGATTCGGACGAAGCTGTTTCGATGGATCTTCAGACGCTTTCCGATGAAGAAGGGTCGGATACGGGCCACGTGAATATTCTGGAGGCTTCAACGACGAAGGAGATCGTAAAAAAGATCGTGCTTGATCCTAGGCATGCGCGCGCCGGGATCTCAAGGCTCCCCGGCGTTTCAGTCGGCGGACGGCCTTCTTTTCAACCGAAGCCTTATCTCACCGTTATCGCCCGTTCAATGGTCGAGCTCCACGTCTACGATTCGCTTGGCCGTCATACGGGGCTTGTGGCCAGGCCGATTTTCGCTGAAGACAATGATTTCGTGGTCGGCGCTTATGAGACTAATATTCCCGGCAGCCGTTTTGAGATGTCTGACGCCGAGAATGACCCGAATACATACATCAAACTGCCGACCACGGATGGAGAACGGTACTCGATCGTAATCCGCGGAAAAGATTACGGCTTTTTCACGTTTGGGCTTGAAAAGTCGTTGGCGGGAGACGAGAGCGTGGAAATCACGGACTATGCCATGGAACCCACGAGCCCGCTTATGATAGCCACGACGACTATAGATATCGATGAAACAGAAGCCGGGAATCCTCTACCGGTTCTGAATGTCGACATCGACGGCGACGGCTCTCCCGATTATGAGGCATTGCCCGGCGGGACGGGCTTGCCGGGGAACGCGACTACGACCGAGTCAGCGGAAAAGATCGCCAGGGAACAATCTCTCGAGGTGCTCGAAAAAACCGATACCGCCATCCTGCGCGATGATCCGCGCCGGAAGGAGTTCATAAAGAAGCTGTTCCCATCCGGCGGAGACGGCCGTCCGACGACTCTAGATCCAATACCGTCGATACCGTCGACAGTCGGGAAGGTTTCGGAACAGAAAACGCCCCCGGAGGGAGACGTTGACTGCGAGCTTAAGTAGAGACTGATAAGGCGTGGAAGATTATTTGAATTCAACCTTGCCGCCCGCGGCTTCGATCTGCTTCTTGAAGGCTTCCGCGTCCTCTTTCTTCATGCCGTCCTTCAGGAGGGAAGGGGCGGCGTCGACGAGGTCCTTGGCCTCCTTGAGTCCGAGGGCCAGGACTTCCTTGACAGCCTTGATCACGGCGATCTTCGTGGCGCCGGCTTCTTTCAAATGCACGGCTACCGTCGATTTCTCGTCGCCGGTTGCGGGCGCTCCCCCGCCCGCCGGAGCGGCAACCGCGACTGCCGCGGCCGAGACGCCGAACATCTTCTCGAACAGCTTCACTAGCTCGTTAAGGTCGATGACCGACATCTTTTCGATCGATTCGACGATCGTTTTGAATTTTGCCGGGACTTCTGTTGGTGTCGTGGGTACTGTTTGATTGGCTTCCATATTATTATTTAATTAGTTTTTAAACTGCTACTGGGATTGGGGGCGCTTTCTTGGCAATCTGATCTAACACCATGACCATGCCCTGGATAGGCGAGTTGATGACGTTGACGAGCATGCCATACAGGGTTTTCTGCGGAGGAATGGCGGCAATCGTCGTCATTTCGTCCTTGCTCATATAGGCATTCTCGAAGACGCCGCCCACGATCGTGGCCTTGTCCTTGAACTTCCTCTGGAATTCATATATGCCGCGAGCCGGGGCGACTAGATCCGCGCCATAAGCCATGCCGAATTCG
>CAYITC010000014.1:0-7774 GCA_964366245.1 uncultured Candidatus Saccharibacteria bacterium | reverse complement strand
CCCTACACGACGCTCTTCCGATCTTCCCTTATTCCTTTCGTGAACCACGACGACGCCGCCCGCGCGCTCATGGGATCGAACATGTTGAAACAGGCCACTCCCTGCCTCGTTCCGGAGGCGCCATTCGTGGCTACCGGCCTGGAAGCCAAGGCCATCATCGATACCGGTCGGCTCGTCGTCGCTCCCGAAGACGGCGAGATAGTCGGAGTCGACGCCAAGAAGATAGTCTTCCAGAGCAAGAAGACCGCCAAGAAGCATGAATACAAGATGATCCTGTTCCAGAGGACGAACGGATTCACGGCTTTCCATCAGCGCCCGGTCGTCTCGGTGGGAGACAAGGTCAAAAAAGGGGATATCCTAGCTGACACGTCTACATCCGATGGCGGTCAGATCGCTCTCGGCCACAACGCGCTCGTCGCTTTCATGTCCTGGTCCGGAAACAACTACGAGGACGCCATCATCTTGTCGGAGCGTGTCGTCAAGAACTCTAAGTGGAGCTCGATCCACCTCGAGGAATTCGTCGTGAATGTCCGCGAAACCAAACTCGGCCCTGAAGTCACTACCTGCGACATACCGAACGTCGGCGAGACCAAGCTCAAGAACCTCACCGAAGAAGGGATCGTCCGCATCGGCGCGGAAGTCCGTCCCGGAGATATTTTGGTCGGCAAGATCAGCCCGAAAGGCGAGACCCAGCTGACTCCGGAAGAGCGCCTGCTCCGCTCGATCTTCGGCGAGAAAGCCCGCGACGTCAAAGACACTTCAAAAAGGATGGAGAATGGCAAGCGCGGCCGCGTCATCTCCGTGAAGATATTCTCGCGCGAGAAAGGGGATAAGCTTGAATCCGGCATCATAAAGAAGATATATATCGAAGTCGCGGAAGTCCGTAACGTCTCCGTCGGCGACAAGATGGCCGGGCGCCACGGCAACAAAGGCGTCATTTCCAAGATACTTCCCGAAGAGGATATGCCATACATGGAAGATGGCCGTCCGATCGACGTCATTCTGACTCCTCTCGGAGTGCCGTCGCGCATGAACCTCGGACAGATCCTCGAGCTCCACCTTGGTCTTGCCGCCAACACTCTCGGATATCAGGCCATCGTCCCGCCCTTTGCCGGCGCGACCGATACCGAGATCAAGGAAGAGTTGGTCAAAGCCGGCTTCGATGCCACCGGCAAGATGAAGCTTCGCGACGGGCGCACGGGTGAATATTTCGATGCTCCTATCGCCGTCGGATACATGTATATCCTGAAACTGCACCACATGGTGGAAGACAAGATCCACATGCGCTCGATCGGTCCTTACTCGCTCATCACTCAACAACCGCTCGGCGGCAAGGCCCAAGGCGGAGGTCAGCGTTTCGGAGAAATGGAAGTCTGGGCGCTTCTCGGCCACGGCGCCGCCCACACCTTGCGCGAGATCCTCACGGTTAAATCCGATGATATTCTCGGCCGCTCGGCGACATTCGACGCGATAGTGAAGGGCGAGAAGATGCGCCCGCCGAACCTGCCGGCTTCGTTCAATGTCCTTTTGAAGACACTCCGCGGTTTGGCGCTCAACGTCGAGCTTGTCATGAGGCCGCCGACGACTGAGGAATAAATCATGATCATGAATAAACTCAATTCTCAAAAAGGTTTTGTTGTGCCGCTGGTCATAGCAGTGGTAGTTATTTTGGTCGGCGGAGGAGTGTATCTTGCAAGGAATAAGACCACCAACTCGATATCTAACGCGGTTTCTTCGACGACTACCGTCACTATTCTGACATCTAACGAGAATTCCTCTGTAATAAAAAATCAACTAAACCAGGATTTAACTGGGAAAATATTGACTGTGACCCCAATAACTTTTCCGAACAATAGCAATAAGATAAACGGAGGGTCGACAGTGCCATTTCTCAGCTTTACCTTGAAAGCCGATAATGGCGATGTGCAGATAGATTCAATCAAGATAAAAAAGACCGGGACATTGAGCAACTATTATCTTAAGAATATATTCCTAGTCAACGAGAGTAATACGATTGTCTATGACGAGTCTGTGAATAGGGAAGCAATGTCCGGTGGTAAACTAAATAGTAATAGCGAATTGACGATGACGGGCCCGGTTCTATTGAAAAGCGGCGAAACGCAAAGGTTCTACCTTTATGTCGCTCTGGATGAAGACCTTAAATATGCGAAGGGAGATACAGTTATGCTGGAGATCAGTGCTTTGAATATTAAGCCAGCGAATGTGAGCATTGTTGGCGATTGGAGAGTCAAAAGTCCGACCATGATAGCTGATAGGTACGAAAACGCGATGCCAGACCCGGTGATCAGTTCAGTTGTTCCGGATAATGGTCCGGTTGGGACTAGCGTTGTGTTGAAGGGCACGAGATTTGCAGGTTTTGAAAGCGATAAAAATGCTATCATAGAAAATTATTTTGGCCAGAGGGGTATCATTTATGGCGAGACAGGCTCAACTGACAGTCTCATAAAATTCAAATTAGCTGACCGCTATTGCACAAGAGACATGTCCTATATCGGTGACCCATGCACCACATTCATGATCATTACCCCTGGCGTTTATTGGATATATGTTTCCCCATGGGGAAAGTCGAGCAATAAGATTCAGTTCACCGTTACTAATTAACCACACGACCATGCAAACAATAACCACGAAAAAAACGCAGGATCCGATACAATTCGACCAGGTCAAACTGTCCCTGGCATCGCCTGACAAGATCCTCGAATGGTCGTACGGCGAGGTTACAAAGCCGGAGACCATCAACTACCGTACCCAGCGTTCGGAAAAGAGCGGCCTCTTCGACGAGCGCATATTCGGTCCGGACCGCGATTATGAATGCTACTGTGGCAAATATCGAGGCATACGCTACAAGGGTCTGGTCTGCGAGAAGTGCGGCGTCGAAATAACGCGTTCTATCGTAAGACGCGAAAGGATGGGTCATATTGAACTGGCGACTCCCGTCTCGCACATTTGGTTCCTCCGTTCCGTGCCGTCTCGCATCGGCTTGATTCTGGGCATGACCACAGCCGATCTCGAAAAAGTAGTTTACTTCGCCGGTTATATGGTCGTCAAAGTCCAGGAAGGCGAAAAGAACAAATTTCTGAAAGACCTCGATGCTGAATACAAGAACAAGGTCAAAATCTCGCAGGACGAAAAGACCAAAGAAGCTCTCAAGGAATTGCTTCTGTCCGCTCGTCGTGAGATCGAATCTCTTGTTCCCGGTTTTGTCATGGATGAAGTCACTTATCACAAATACGCCGTTAAATATGGAGCCTTTTTCGAAGCCACTATCGGCGCCGAGGCTATTTTCGACCTTTTGAAGAAGATAGACCTGCCGAAGCTCCAGACAGAGATCGAGAAGGCCTATGAAGACGCAGGTTCAGCCAACAGCGAAAAGCTGGCCAAGAGACTGTCATTAGTGAAACAGATGATCAAGGCCAAAGTCCGTCCTGAATGGATGTTTCTTATAAGAATTCCCGTAATTCCTCCAGGCCTGCGCCCGATGGTCGCCCTTGATGGCGGCCGCTACGCGACTTCAGATGTGAATGATCTTTATCGCCGCGTCATCAATCGCAATAATCGTCTTTTGAAGCTCAAAGAGATCAACGCCCCCGAAGTCATTCTCCGCAACGAAAAGCGCATCCTTCAGGAAGCCGTGGACGCTCTCATAGACAATTCCATCCGCCACAGCTCATCCGCCGGCGCCGCGGCTCTGGCCCGCGAAAAACGCGCCTTGAAGTCGCTTTCCGACAGCCTGAAGTCAAAGCGTGGTCTCTTCCGCCTGAATCTGCTCGGCAAGCGCGTTGACTATTCCGGTCGTTCCGTGATCGTTGTCGGTCCGGAGCTCAAGCTCGACGAATGCGGCCTGCCGAAGCATATGGCTCTCGAGCTTTTCCGCCCGTTCGTGATCTCCGGTCTTTTGAAAAAGGAACTCGCCTACAACATTCGCGGCGCCAACCGTCTCATAGATGACGGTTCAAAGGAAGTCTGGGAGATCCTGGAACAGGTCATCAAGGGCAAATACGTGCTTCTGAACCGCGCGCCGACCCTGCATCGCCTCGGTATCCAGGCCTTTCGCCCCATTCTCATCGAAGGCAACGCCATCCAAGTCCATCCGCTCGTCTGTAGCGCCTTCAACGCTGACTTCGACGGCGACCAAATGGCCGTCCATGTCCCCCTTTCCGAGGAAGCACAGATGGAAGCCAAGGAGATCATGGCGTCGGACAAAAACATCTTGAAGCCGGGCAACAACGACCCGACGATCGTGGCAAAGATGCTCGATATCGTTCTCGGTTGTTTTTGGGTCACCAAGCTCAATGTCGGCGGCCTGGGCGAAGGCAAGATCTTCGAATCGCCGAACGCCGCCATTCTGGCGCATTCATTCAAGAATATAGACCTGCGCGCCAAAGTAAGGATCCTTCCGCCAGGTAAAAAGAAGTACGAGGCATTCGGAGGCAAGCTCTTCGAGACTACGGTCGGTCGTATCCTCATAAACAACGTTCTTCCCGAGGATTATCCTTTCATAAACGAGGAAGTAGGCCGCAAGAAGCTCTCGATCATCGTGGATGATATGATCAATCTCTATGGCCCTGACAACATCGCCCCTATTCTGGACCGCATAAAGACCTTCGGTTTCGGCTACGCTACCTATTCCGGCACGACCTGGGGCATCGACGATATGATGATCCCGGCTTCGAAGTACCAGACTATCAAGGAGGCCAAGGTCAAAGCTGACGTCGTTACTAGTCAGTTCAACGAAGGCCTTTTGACAGAAGAAGAGCGCATCAGGAAACACGTCGAGATCTGGCAGGCCGCCAAGGGCGAAGTGGAAAAGTCTATTCCGGCATCCCTGAACAAGATGGGGCCGGTCTATGACATCGTCACGTCCGGAGCCAGAGGCTCTCTTTCGCAGATAACCATCATGGCTGGCATGAAGGGCCTCATCGCCTCGGTCACGGGCGAGACGATCGAATTCCCGGTCCTCTCATGCGCCAAGGAAGGCCTTACCCCTATCGAATATTTCATCACTACTCACGGCTCCCGCAAGGGTCTCACAGACACGGCCCTCAATACCGCCAAGGCCGGTTATCTCACCCGCAAGCTCTTCGTGGTCGCCCAAGACGTCGTCGTCTCGGAAGACGACTGCGGCACTAAAGACTCGATCGTCATCTATCGCTCGACTGCTTCCGGAATGAGCACCCCTCTTTCCAAGAATATCCGCGGCCGCATCATCGCCGAAGACATCAAGAGAGTGGACGGAAAGATCCACTTCAAGAAAGGCCATCTTCTCTCCAAGGCCGACGCGCAGGCCATCGAGGAAAGCGGCGTCAATGAAGTCAATGTCCGCTCGCCTCTGTCCTGCAAGACCATCCGTGGCGTCTGTGCGCAGTGTTACGGCCTCGATCTGGGCAGGAATGAGCTCATCGGCCTCGGCGAAGCCGTAGGCACCATCGCCGCCCAAGCTATCGGCGAACCTGGTACCCAGCTCACTATGAGGACATTCCACGCCGGCGGCGCCGCTTCATCGGGAGGCGATATAACAATGGGCTTGCCGCGTGTCGAAGAAGTCTTCGAAAAGCGCCGTCCGAAGATCCCGGCTGTCGTCGCGACCGTTGACGGCGTGGTTTCCGAGACCAAGGATCTCGGCAAAGAAAAGCTCATCAAGGTCCTTCCGGACATAGAAGATTCCAAGGCCGCCAAGACTCCGAAGAAAGCGACCGAAGTCGAATATACATTCTCATACCGCCGCACGATCCTGGTGAAAGCCGGAGACCGCGTCAAAAAGGGAGAGCTTTTGACTGACGGTTCCGCTGATATCGACGAAGTCTTCGAGTATGGCGGCGAAGAGCGCGCCAAGGAATATGTCATCGGCGAAGTCGGCAAGATCTATGAGCTTCAAGGCGAGACCGTATCGCGCAAGCACATCGAGCTAATCGTGAAGCAGATGTTCTCGCGCCGCAAGGTTACCGATGCCGGTGAGACGAATTTGACCGAGGGCATGATCATCGACGATATCCAGCTTGATGAAGAAAATACGTTGGCCAAGAATGCCGGCGGAGCGCCCGCGAAGGCCGAACGATTGGTCATGGGCATCACCGAAACTTCTCTCTCGCGCAAGTCGTTCCTGTCGGCCGCTTCCTTCCAGCACACTACCCGCGTCTTGATAGCCAATGCCGTTCGTGGAGCCTCCGACGATCTCTCCGGCCTCATGGAGAACGTCATCATCGGCCGCCTCGTGCCGGCCGGTTCAGGTTTTCCAGGCTCTCCGAAGAAAAAAATGCTCGATGACGCGTTCGGAACAGGTCCAGTAAGGGAAGAGGAATAATCACATTTAATAAAAGAATGTCCAAAAACAGCTCTCAACAGGGTTGTTTTTTGGCTTATATTGACATATATAATATATATGATACAATACATAACGAATCAAACGGCACCATATAGTCACATACACTGTAGGGAAACTAAGGGAAACTATGAAAACCATGATCGCTCCGCTAGTTCCGGCCACCTGGGATTTCACCCGGAGGCTGTTCGCTCGAGGCACCGACGCGTTCGGTGCCAAGGCCCTTCGTCGAACATTCGGGATGCCCGTCAACGGCCACCTGAACCTCCCACCACCCCCGTTTACGGAAGCGGAACAACGCCGCGCCCGTGAACTCAACCAATACTTGATCTATCAGGCCGACAAGACGGCGGACGGGATCCCGTTCACCATGAAACGGCTTCACGGCCAATTCGAGAATCGGCTCGGCGAAGGCAAACTCTTCTACGACATCGACTGGTATCAAGGCGAAGATTTCTTCGCCCTCGATACTCCCGCTATCGGCTGGAAGCTCGTCTCCCGTGAGGTCATCCCTGGTTCGACTGGAGTCGACTATGTCGGTCAGACGCAAGCGATCGCGGACTATCTCACCGGCTCGGTCTACGCGGGCGAGGAATTGCCCGATGCCTACCAAGCCGCCGTTGCGGAATTCGAGAGCCGCAAGGATGAGCTCGAGCGTCTCGTGCACAAGAACTGGAAGCAGGCGACCGAGCGATTGACAGCCCTCAAGCTGAACCAGCTCTTCCGGGAAACTCCGGTCGAGGTCCTCTACGGTCTCATCGTCCAGCACGAGGTCAACCACGAGCGTTTGCTTGGGAAAACCTACACCCGGACAAACACGCGTTCGTCGGATGGCGACCTCGTCTATGTCGGCCTCTGTGATTCGGGCGGCGTGGGTGTCGGCGTCGGCTACCCGGGGTTCTCGCTTTCCGACCTAGGCGTCCGGTTCTCCCGCAGTGGAGTTGGCAACTTGGTGTCTTGAACCTTGTGTTCCTGAAACCTTGTCCGTCTTTGTCCCGAACAGGGGCAAAGACAAGCGCGCATTCTGACTTCAGTCGGGTGCGCGTTTTGTTATTTCCATATATACTGACTTTGGCTAATGAAGCGTGGTCGATGAGATCGCGCTCGCCACAAACACTGCTTATACAGCTCTAGTGCAGGTGAAGCTGATTTGCGGAGTGCACACAAATTTTTACACACGTGACCTCCTTCATACAGGACGAAACGCGGCTGATCGGAAGGAGCTGTATATAAAAATCTGACGCGTTCGTCGAATGGCAACCTCGTCAATGTCGGCAACTGTGATTCGGACGGCGTGAATGTCAACAACGACAACCCGAGGAACTCGAATTCCGACCTAGGCGTCCGGTTCTCCCGAAGTGTTCACTAAGGCCTCTTTATCGGGGCTTTTTGTGTCTGCGTATTTGATCCAGCCGCCCAGCATCTTGCCTATCT
>CAYITC010000013.1:0-7851 GCA_964366245.1 uncultured Candidatus Saccharibacteria bacterium | reverse complement strand
GATCCGCAATCCTGCGTCCTATCCGTTGAACGACGAGGGCGTGTTTGTAAATATATCTTAGTAACCGAGGTCATACAAGGATGAAGGGACCTTGCGAGCCGGGTAGGCGAGCACGAGGAATTTCCCAGCAGGCGATTCTCCAAAATCGTGCAAGGCAAAATATCCGTGTCCCTGAATCCTTGTGGACCTCGGTTACGAGAGCTTCGCTAGAGAAGCTGCGGCACGAGACTTCAATCGCGCGGCGGCATTGGCCTTGATGAATCCGGTCTTGGCCGACTTGTCGAGCGTCCGGTAGAGATCCGGAAGAAGTTTGGCCGCGGCCGCCTTGTCTTTGGCCGCGACAAGCTTTCGGAAAGATGTAAGGGTGCCATCCATATCCTTCTTGCGGCGAACGTTGAAAACGCGCTTTCGCCTCGAGGCTCGTAATGCTTTTTTGGCTGAAGATGTGATCGGCATAAGATTGTTGTTGGAATATATTTATCGCTGAATGTATGGGGAAATTATCACATCATGCCCTAAAAGTAAAGCTGGTTGACAAAATCCACCATAGGCATAGAGTATCGTTAGAATTTCACACTATGCACATAATACAATCGCTGTTCGCACTGTTCGCCATCAAGCCCCCCGTCCCTATAAGAATACCCACAGGAACAACGCCGGAAGATCTTCTGGCGCCGGAAGATCTTCTTGTCAGGCAATTCTCGGTGGGCTTCGGCCTCGAGATTGTCGCAGTAAAAGATGGCCGGTACCTTACCAAAGCAATTCAAACTGTGGCGATTCGTCGCATTTTTCCATTAATCCGTAACCGCGGGTTCAGCGCATTCGACGGCCCATGTACACTCTTTCTTTTCGATAACGAAAATGGAGAGGAAATGAGCGGGCCAAGATGGGTGGTCGGCCCTGGCGCGATGGAAGAGTTGGAACTGATGGTTATGTTGACGGTGAACGACGTACAAAAAACAATCATCGCCAGTCCCTCTTTCAAGGCACGGGACGGTTTTCCATCGGATAATAGGTCGCACAGCCGCTTGTTGTCAGCTGTGGCGGCAAATGACCCTGACAGTCTGAAGTCGGTTCCGAGGGATCTGCTCATCAAATTGCTGGCCGACTATCCTATTTAAGACCGTGAGGCCCTTTCTCGTGGTCCCGTAGCAAGAAGCCTCGACGCGTTCTTGTTACGGTTTTTTATTGTCCGTCTATAAATGCTATGATTTAGCCATGATTTCGATGATTTCAGGCATCGCGGAAGAGCTCGGACCGAATTACGCGGTCGTCAACGTAAATGGCGTCGGGTATAAGTTATTTGTCACTACAGACACGCTTCACGGCCTTAAAACCAATCGCCCGCTAAAAATGTGGACGTACCTGGCCGTCCGCGAAGACGCTTTGGATCTGTACGGCTTCATAAGGAAGAACGACCGGGAATTTTTCGAGCTCTTGATCAGCGTATCGGGAATCGGTCCGAAGTCGGCGCTCAATATACTGTCGCTGGCTTCCGCCGAAACTCTTACGGGAGCGATTCGCGCCGGTTCGACCGCCCATCTCATCAAGATATCGGGCATCGGTAAGAAGACCGCCGAGAAGATCGTCCTGGAATTGAAAGACAAGGTGGGGTCCTTGCGGAGCAATGCCACAAGCGCCGAATCGGCGGGGATGGCCAGCGACATCGACGCGATCGAGGCATTGCGAGCTCTCGGCTATGATGCTGACGAATCGCGCGAAGCTCTGAAGAGAGTCGGCAAGGAGGTTTCCGATGTAGGCGCGAAGGTCAAGGCGGCACTCAAAGTACTAAGTTAGGGCTGTTTTTCGTTGTGGATATCGGGGTAGACAATTTGACAAGATCTGCTAATCTGTAGCCAGACTATTCGATTTGGCTGTGGGACGCAGATTCAAGGGCTTTTTAGAGCCTCCTAATAGAGTTTTTGAATCTGCGCCCAACTTGATTACCCCTTCGGTGTGGTCGAGGAAATCGCAGTCCAAAACAACAAAACAAAATGAAAACAAACGCTAAGCGTCTGTTCGCGGGCCTGTTCCTGGGTCTCGCCGCAGTTCTGTGGGTCGCTCATGCGACCGACGGACCTGCCAAAATCGACAGCAACAGCAAGGTCATCGCTGACAACACGACCGTTGTCCTGGCGACGATCCCGTTCACGACGATTACAGTGGCGACCGCCTCCTTCAAACTCGAAGTGGCCGGCAACGACATCAATCAAGTGGTGAGTTCCCTCGATACGACTCCGATGAAGACGGAAGGAGGTGGCGCGCTTTGCGCGATGACACCGAAGCAGGACGTCAGTATTAATTCGACTTCTGTCATCGGCGCAACTCTCGGCACAACCCCCGGCGCAACCGCCGCCACGATCACCGGCGCGGATTTACTCGCCAACGGCGCCAACGGACCGCTCGCCGTCGCTAACGCAGCTTTTGCTTTTGCCGGCACGTCGCTCACTCCCTTCTCGGCCGCGGGCCACAAGGAGGTGCCCGCCCCGGAAATTGTCGGGGGTGCGGCGTAAGTACTTGTTGCTTCAAGGGCCTCCGATCGTTTTATCGGTCGGACACTCGGTAACCCCAGCGGCTACCGAGTTTTATTTTTTCATCAAATGATACATAATGCGTGAATGCTCGACGAAACACTCATAAAAATCAAGGGTTTTATACCTTCGCCCGTCTTCAACTTCTTTCAGCCGGCGTATCATTTGAGCCTTTCCTTTTTGGCGGCGCTTTGGTACGGATTTCCTTCCAGGAAGATAAACGTCATTGCCGTCACCGGCACAAAAGGTAAAAGCTCAACGACAGAGATACTTAACGCGATTCTCGAGGCGACCGGTCATAAGACAGCCCTCTCAAACACGATCAGATTCAAGATCGGCGACAGATCGGAGCGCAATCTCTTTAAGATGAGCATGCCCGGCCGATTTTCCGTGCAAAGATTCATAAGGCACGCGGTGAACGAAGGCTGTGAATATTTTATAGTTGAGATGACTTCCCAGGGGGCTCTTCTTTTCCGTCATAAATTCATTGACATAAATACGCTTATATTCACCAATATCTCACCCGAGCACATCGAGGCGCACGGCTCATACGAAAATTATCTGAACGCGAAGCTCGACATCGTTAAGGGCCTTAGAAGGTCGAGCAAAAAACCGACTGTACTTATCGTCAATGCTGACGACAAAGAAAGCCCGCGATTCTTATCAGTTAATGCCGATAAAAAAATCCTGTACAGCCTGAAGGACGCCGAACCTTATAAGATCAAGGAAGCGGGCCTGGAATTCACTTTTGATGAAAAATCCATGCATTCGAAGCTTTCAGGCTTATTCAATCTTTACAACATCCTGGGTGCCACCGTCTGCGCCAAAAATGAAGGCGTCCCGAGTGGCACTATCGCGCGGGCAATAGCGGAGTTCAGCCACATTCCCGGGCGCGTCGAAAAGATCGAGGCGATCCAGCAGGATCGTGCAAAGCCCGGCCAGAACTTTACGGTAATAGTCGACTACGCTCACACCGCGGACTCGCTGGAAAAGCTCTACAAAATATTCAGCTCACAAAGAAAGATCGCTGTGCTCGGCGGCACGGGCGGCGGGCGCGATACCTCTAAAAGGGCCGTCATGGGAGCGTTGGCCGACAGATACTGTGAAGCCGTCATCCTCACCAACGAAGACCCTTATGATGAAGACCCACGAAAAATCATTGACGATGTGGCAAGCGGCGTCACCTTAAAGAAACCGGCCATTATCACGGACCGGCGTCAGGCGATCCGCGAAGCCCTCAAACTGGCAAAACGAAACGACGTGATCCTGATAACCGGCAAAGGCACCGACCCCTACATCATGGGGCCGCGCGGAACAAAAACGCCGTGGAGCGATGCCGAGGTCGCGCGCGAAGAACTCAAGGCCCTGAAGCGCTCGACGGGAAGCTTATAAAGTATTCGAGGAAGAGTAAATCCGGTTCAAGGTCTCGAGCGTCTTCGGTCCGGCGATCCCCTTTTCGTCGTTGATATCGTATTTTTCCTGAAAACTTTTCAAAGCGGAACGGGTGCACGGTCCGAGCTTGCCAGTGCGGGGACAATCGTTCGAGGAAGAGCCCGGCGGAGGATATACCCCGTCGAGGATGAGCGCGGTCTGCAGAGCAAAAACATCCTTAGTCGAATCGTTCTTGCCAGTCATGACACTTTCCCATTTGTATGGAAGGGTCAACGTATCAAAAACCTTTGCTTCCGCGACGGCGACGCTCGGATCGAAAAAATCCATGAGACCGAGATACGTCTCGTAGGCAAGCTCCTTCAGGTAGAGAGGTCTGACTGCCGGATCGTTGAGCTGCGGCTCGTATATATAGGCGTACTCGATGAGCATGCTGGCGGCATTCACGGAATTATTCGAGCCGATGGCGATGAGGTCCGGCTCCTCGACGATGCCATCGCGCTCGCCCTTTATGTTTGAAACGGGATTGTACTTTCCAAGGCGCTTGTAAACTGTATTAGCCAGGGCTTTCGTTGAGGCGCTGTTGAGATATTGCTGTTCGGGTACGTATATGGCGAAGCCCGTATATTTCCCCGGGACGCGGGCAAGGGGTTTTTTGCGCGGATAATCATTGAAATGAATGTGGACGGCTATGTCGATGTTGTTCTCATTCCCCCATTTATTTATGCCGTGCAAACGCAGGGCTACGGAAGGATTCGCCCTGTTGTGATAAACGATCGGAGGAGCAGGCGTGACGGTCCCAAGCTTGACCAGATTATTGAATTCAGCCCTATTGGCCTTTTGCCACTCCTTGATATCGTCCCAGCCGGTCTTGAAGTAATTCGCGAACTCCGGGCTCCAGGCGGCTTTATTCCTAGTGGTGAAGACTTCGTAGCGCGGGTCTCTATTCAGGAAAGAGATCAGGGTTTCCGCCACTTCCACATTGAGATCGCGCTCGGTGATATCGCCATATTCAGTGCCCCCGAAATCCGGCTCATGGCCGGGAACGATAAGAATGCGGATCTTCTTGGCGCCCGGGATCGCCGCAATGGCATAGTCCGACTTTAACTGATCGACTGTGACGGGCTTATGGACCAGAACGACTGCGGCGATCTGTTCGCCCGCTGATTTCAGCGCGAAGATCATGGTCGCCGTAGCGTTAGGAAAATTCACGCCGAACCAAGGCGCCATGAAAGCGACGAGTACAAGGAGCGCGGCGACATAGTAACGCATATATGCTAGATTTTAACACATCCGAACATGCCAGAACTCCCGGAAGTACAAACAACCGTGAACGGCTTGAACACCAACATTCGCGGTCTTTCAATTCTCGATGTCTGGACCGATTACAACAGCAAGTTCCACAAGGGCAAGGACTCGATAAAAGATCCGGCCTATTTCAAGTATTTTCGCGGAGAAGTCGTCGGGGCAAAGATCTCGCGCGTCGACCGTCTGGCGAAGAATGTCCTGATCCACATAGAAAAAAACCCCGGGGAGAGGATCAAAAAGAGCGTCATTTTGGTGCACATGAAAATGACCGGGCATCTTTTGGTCGGAAGGTTCATCCACGACCGTAAAACTGACAAATGGACGCCGGCCCCGAACGAAAGAGCCTCTTTGAGAGATCCTTACAATCGTTTCATTCACTTCGTGATCGCGCTTTCGAATAAAAAGCACGTCGCGCTTTCAGACGCGCGGAAATTCGCCAAGGTCACGCTGATCTCCGAAGAAGATTCGGGGCGAACCGTTCATCTGGCCGGAATAGGACCTGACCCTCTCGACAAAAAATTCACCTATCGACTGTTCAAAGAACGCCTAGACCGCCGTCCGGTCGGCAGGATAAAAAATGTTCTCATGGATCAAATGATAATTGCCGGCGTCGGAAATATTTACAGCGACGAGGCGCTTTGGCGGGCAAATCTACACCCGGAGGAACGCGTAAAAAACATTCCTGACTCATATTTGAGGAAATTGTACCCGGCCCTTCTTGCGGTTCTGGCCAGGGGCATAGATTTCGGCGGCGATTCGATGTCGGATTACAGGAACGTCCACGGCGAGCGCGGCAAGTTCCAGGAACATCATAAGGTCTACCAAAAGAAAGGCGAAAAATGCGACAAGCCCGGTTGTCGCGGCACGATCATCCGCAAGGTCGTCGGCGGCCGAAGCGCGCACTTCTGCGACGCCCACCAAAGATTACTGGTCAAGCAGTCTGTAAAGGAAGATCCCCGCGGACACTGAAACGTTGACACGATACATCTTCGAAATCCCCAGTGTTTCAACCGTTCTGAAGATGGAGCCCACATTATGGACGCTCCGGACATTTTCCAGCAGTAGTCTAGCGTCGCGCTTCGTCATATATTCGCTTTGCTCATATAGCGACGGCGCTCGGACCTAATTAAATCAGGCTTTATTATGTCCTCGCTTGTCGCTATAATTGATACATTAACATATAATACTACGGCCAACATGCTCTCTTTATTCCCAACGTTTTTATCCTGGAACCAGATCTCGCCCTTCCTCATCAGGCTGGTGCTCGGAGCTGTGCTTATATACTGGAGCTAGCAGAGATTGAGCAAGTGCGGCCTGGCGGCAAAATCAAAGGCCGTCGGCATCCTTGACGCCATTCTCGGAATACTCTTCATCCTCGGTCTATGGACCCAGATCGCCGCGATCATCTTCGGAATAGACCTAATCATCCGCATCGTCAAAAAGATCACGGAAGGGGCGTTCCTTACTCAAGGCGTCAATTATTATCTGATCCTCCTCGTCCTCTGCGTTTCTCTTCTCGTGACAGGCGCCGGGTGGTGGGGATTCGATCTGGCACTATAGCGATATTAATTATTAATAACCGTGTTTAAAAATATGACAAATGAAAAGAAGATCGAATGGATATTGAGGATCGGGGTCGCGGGAGAATTCATCGGCCACGGCCTTCTAGCCATAGAAGGCAAAAAGGATTGGATCGGCTGGATCAGCCAGATGATCAATGTAGATACGGCCACCGCGACTACCCTGCTACTCATTGTCGGCATCGCGGATGTCGTACTGGCGCTCATCGTGCTGGTGAAACCGATCCGTCCGTTGTTCCTGTGGATGGCCCTCTGGGGTTTCTGGACGGCGCTGGTAAGGCCGTTGGTCGGCCTGGGCTGGCTGGACTTCATAGAGCGCGCCGCCAATTGGGCGGCCCCCTTGGCGCTATACTATTTCTACAGGCCTAAGCTGAAAGCCTAGATACAAATGGCCGTAGATATAGGGACATTTGAGATCTTGATACGGCATATCTTTGCTGCTGTTTTGTAAGATCAATCAAAATGTCCTCTATTATTGAGGCTTCTGAATTGGCACTCTTACTTCCAGACGTCCTGATTCCTTGAAGGATCGTGATGGCACGGTTAAAGGCACTCTTCATCGCTTTCTCATCTCCGCGTTCCTTCCAAATAAAAATCTTCTCGACTTCGCTCCACAGATTCGCCATATAAAAATAAATTGGTTTTTCTTGCATGTTATTTGATATATCTTCTGATTATAGCGCTCATTTTCTCCCTTATTGCCGAGTCTTCTATTTCAAGAGTCCGATTATTGTCGAGAGGGCGGATATTTATGAGAGAGATAAATTCGATCCTATTATCAAGATAGATGTTAAAACCCCAAATGTTTCGCTGGGACGAACCGTCATCGATTAAGACTTGATTCGCGTCCATGTGCCACTCTCCTCCAAGAGCTATGATCTCTTTGTCTATATCTACAGCGCCTTTGACCATATCCACGTAGAACTCCCGAGCCAATTCTTCTAGCTCGTTTTGGGATATCTTCTCTTTGATTATCTTGATCTTCATTGTGCGCCCAGTTGGAGTCGAACCAACGACCCACTCCTTAAAAGGGAGTTGCTCTA
>CAYITC010000012.1:725-8031 GCA_964366245.1 uncultured Candidatus Saccharibacteria bacterium | reverse complement strand
GCTTTGTGCCCGTGCTCGTCTGGCCGCAAGCGTTAGGCGAGCTGGTGCAAGAACTTCCATAGCCTGCGGGGTTTGAAGGCGTTGAAGCTGAACAGGAACCGTCGCGTTGCGTGGTGCCGGTGCTTGTCTGGCCGCAGGCGTTAGGCGAGCTGGTGCACGCAATAGGCTGTATAGGGCATGATTGACTCACTGGAATCACTGAATCGTCCCAGCATGTCTTGGTGCAAGCTTGCGTATTGCAAGATTCACTTCCGGAACATTGAGCTCCCCCATTTGCCGGAGACGGCGAATCACAGGTCCTCGTACCTTCGCCGCATGATGTTGAACACGCCGACCACCCTCCATTAACAGGTCCGGGATTATTGACGCAAGATGATCCGTTCCAGCTTCGTCCGCTGTTGCAAGAACATGCGCCGGGCGTGGTCGCGCCGGAGTTGTAGTTGTCGTAACCCGTGGTCATACAACCCTGGATAGGATACCGGCAGGATCCGTTGTCTACTGTCGCGCTCGAATTGTAATTAGAAGCCTTTGAATCAGTACAGCCGTACATGGGATTATTTACACAAGACGAGCCGATCAAGCTACGTCCGCTGTTACAAGAGCATGTACCTGGCGTGGTCGCGCTGGAATTGTAGTTGTCGTAGCCTGGGGTCATGCACCCTTGGATAGTAGGTGTTGGAGTAGGTGTAGGTGTGGGAGTGGGAGTGGGAGTAGGTGTGGGAGGCGGATTATTGTCGCAGTCAATAAGCGTTACATTGGGAGCGCTATTGTTCACCAATGACCGCCATTCGCCGATAGATTTGACGGGAACGAACAGAGCCTGGGGATTGTTATTTGTAACATCGCGGCAGATGGAAAAGGCATCAATCGTCTTTGTAGCTCTGGCTTCAACATCCCTATTTTCCCCCGCGCGCTCAACGGCATAAATAGTCGGAACGCCGGAAATGGCTATGACGATAACAGCCAGAAAAAACGCTCCCGTGGATCTGAACGCGCTCCGGATTGAAGTGGATTTTTTCATTGATTAATCGGTAATGTAAACGGAACCTGCGCCCTGAACTCCGTCGCAAGAATACTTCCTAAGCCCCGGGTATCTCCACACATCAAAGACTATGGCCTGCGAACCCTTGGCCGGAACGCCAAAATCCAAAGCCGGATTGAAGAATATCTGATGAGCAACCGTGTCGTCGTTGACAAAACGCACTTTGGCGCCCATTTCGAATGTCGCGGTTAAGGGCTTTGGCAGACACTTTGTAACATCAATAGTCGCGATTCGAACCGCGCTTTCGATCGCCGTAATGATTTCGGCCGGAACAGCCGTCGGAGTTTGCGGCTCGGGAATCTTCGCGGCCGGATATGTATTGGCAGGCACCGATGGCATCTTCGTCGTGTTTGCGTTATTCGAAAAAAAGACCCAGCCTATCACTATTAGAAGAGCGATAACGACTATGGTAGCCGCAGCTTCCAACGTCAGGGCTTTTGGGGAGTTCATATTCACGTGTGCCTTAATTGTATACTATTATGGACGCAATCAAAAATCCCTATCTTGTGGATAAGGATTTTTGATTAGGGTGGTTATTTCCTGGCCAAAGCGCCGGAATTCGACCAACATTTCGAAGACGCGGACCAGGGCGAAGTTCCAAATCTCTCGAAGAGGTGCTTGGCAAAGGCCACATTTCCCTCTATCGAATAGATATCGTGGCCGAGCTTGTCGGCGCTCTCCCCGTGGTATTTTTCATTGATCTGCATGACGCCAACGTCTCCCCTGTTGACCTTGCCGCGAATGACGATCCCGTTCTCATCGAACTGGCGGAAGGTGGACTCGCAGCGGGCGACCTCGACGAGAATCGGCCGATCAGCGAATTCCCGGCGGAGATAAGTTTCAACTTGCTTGGCGTTAGTCAGGTTTCTGGCTATCGGAGCTACGGCTGACGTAGCGGTCTGGGCTCCGGCCATGGAGGATGTCTGGGCATTCGCCTGTCCAGCTCCGTAGAGCGAAGACATGAGGAATGCGGCACCTGTTGCGATTTCTATCATGTTTAATTAAAAAACGAGCCTGTAATCATGAGGATTACTTAGCCCGATTTGTACCAACAAGTATAGCATCTCCAGTGCAAGAAGTCAAGGTCGCTAGTGCCACAGAATGGCTCTGTTAAGGCCTCTCTTGCAACCTAAAAAGGCTTATGCTAGGATGCCCTTACTTAAACAAACGCCATGGCACACCGCAAAGCCGAAGGAACAACTAAAAATGGGCGCGATTCTAACCCAAAATACCTGGGCATCAAGGTCAACCACGGCCAAGCTGTCGGCGTGGGTGAGATCATCATCCGCCAGCGCGGCACGGAAGTGCTTCCAGGCAGAAATGTCGGCGTGGGCAAAGACCACACCCTATATGCCATGAAAGACGGCAGAGTCGAGTTCGGCACGAAGCGGAAGACTAGCTACAACAACGACATCGAGCGCAAGAAGATCGCGCACGTAGTCTAAATAAAAAGAATTTGTACCGGTGAACGTTCCGCCAATGTAGCGGGGCGTTTTGCATATACAATGATAGTCGAGGAAGGACTGATATACCTCTACCTGACATCAAAATTGACCTGGAGAGCTAAATGATCAGAGATTTCATCAGGTAATACTTTAAACTCTCCTATTGTTATACTAGAAGAAAGGAATACGTAATCGGCAAACGGTAGTTCGTCAATATTTATATAATGTCTGCTCCGTGTTGTCTTGAATCCGCTTCCATTTAAAGGATTCTGCATAGTACTTTCCAAATCTTTGATGGTTTTGGTATCCGGGTTTAGATTGAAATCACCCACCAACACTTTTAATCCGCTATCTGCATTTAATACTTCCATCAGGCGCTTATTCTGGAGATCTCGTTCTGGATTATCCCTTTTCTTGTCGCCTGGCATACCGTGGAAGTTGTAAATAGTGATCTTTGGATTGTTCAGACTAACCGTCTGGACTAGTCGATTAAATGTTATCTCGCCGTTAGAGATATTTTTCATTTCATCGACAGACAAGACTTGGGTGCTTTTAACATGGGTAACCAGATACTTTTTTTTGACAAAGACAGCCATCCCTGAACCATCCGCTTGAGCGCAGAAATAGCCAGTGAAATCTGGTAGCAAAGATTCAAATGCTTTGAAGGAATCTCTATCCTCCTCTGTTGAGTCCAAATTACTGAGAGGGACACTCAAATAAACTTCCTGAAAGCAAAAAACGTCAGTCGAATGCGAGTGCTTCTTAACAAACTCATAGATATCCTTTATGCGGCTACCCCAGGTATTGAGAGTTATGAGTTGCATTAGACAGCTGTGATCACAATTTTCAACTTTGCAGTCTTGTTGCCAGCCTTAACAGAGATTACGTGCTCACCAGCTTCCTTTATAGGATGCTCCAACTGAATAAACTCTGGAGAAATCTGGAGACCGGTCTGCTTTTCGAGCTCTGAAACGATGACCTCGCGATGAAGGCCTGCAAATAAATGACCTTTATCATTCACCTTTTCAGTAATCCTCAAAATAACTGCCTCCAAGTCACTCAAATTCTTGGAAATCAAGTCCTCGCGCAACTTCCTCTCCCCTTCCGCTTTGGCCTTGAGGACTTCTGCCTGGTTCAAAGCCGCCTTCGTGGCCGGCATGGCATCGCCGTTCGGAATGAGAAAATTCAGGGCGTGGCCGCTTTTGACCTCTTTGACTTCGAACCTCTGGCCGAGCTTCGGTACGTCTTTTAGCAAGATGACTTTCATATATTTTTATTATTTTGCGGCATTCAGGAGCTCGAGAGCCTTTTCCATCTGCGGGTCACGTCCGGCTTTTACGTCTTCCTCCTTTATCTCGACTTTGTGATCCGGCTCTAGGCCGTCATGCGAGAGATTGTGGCCCTTGGGCGTGAGCCAATTAGCGACTGTCACCTTGAGAGAAGTGTCGGCGGTGACCGGCACCAACTCCTGAACCGAACCTTTGCCGAAAGTCTTTACGCCTACCAATTTCGCCGCGCCTTGTTCCTGGAGCGCGCCAGCCAAAATCTCGGCGGCTGAAGCCGAGCCTCCGTCCACGAGAATGACGATGATCGGCGGATTTTTCTGGAAAGCCACGTAGCCTTTACTGCGGAAGATTTGCTGCATTCCCGGCTTGCCAAAATCTTCGGTGACTACGGTCGTGCCGGCCGGCAAGAAATATGAGGCCATGTCCCAGGCCGCGTCCAGATAGCCGCCGGGATTGCCGCGCAGATCGATGAGGAGCTTGCGGTCGCCTGAAAGGACAAAATCCCGGAGAGCGTTCCTCCAAAGCTCCGGCGACTGGGCGGTGAAGCTAAAAAGGCGGATGATGAATATGCCACCGGGTTTCCGGCTAGTCTCCAGGGTAGGAATGTTTATGATGGCCCTGGTTATGGTCCTGTCGACGGGTCGTGAGGCATCCTTGGGCAGGAATGAAATCTTGACCTTGGTGCCGGCCGGCCCGCGGATGAAGCCGACGGCCCGATCGGTGCTCATGCCGGCCGTCGAGGTGCCGTTGATGGATAGGATGGCATCCCCGGCTTTGACGCCGGCGGCCTCGGCCGGGCTACCCTTCAAAGGCGCCACTACGACAAGCTGGTTGGCCTTGAAGCCGATCTCCATGCCAACTCCGCCGAAGTCGCCGGCGATGTTCTCGGCAAAGATCTTGGACTGGGCCGGCGGGAAGAAGACCGTGTAGGGATCGCCGTACGAAGAGGCTAGGCCCTGGATCGCGCCCCAAACCTTGGCATCCTGGGTCGTCGAAGCCGCGCTAATGGCCTTATCATTCAGGATCTGCCAGGCTTTCCAAAATGGCTCGAATTGCGTTCCGGTGACAAAATTGCCGTTGGTGGCCTGCGGATTGCCGATTGCCGGCGAACGCAGACTGCCGAAATACAGACCCAGGAGAAAAGCCACGATGACGATAGGCACACCTATGAGCAGCTTGGACAACTTCCTATCGGAATTGTTCATGGAGCAAGTTTCGCATATAATCATATCCATGACAACAACTCATTCAGCCCGCGGCCTGGTTTGGATAGACACGCAGTCTCCGACCGACGAGGAGATAAGCGCGCTGGTAAAGCGCTACGACTTGCATCCTTTGGTCGGCGAGGAGCTTAGAAATACACCTTCTCCGGCAAAGATAGATTTTCACAAAGACTATACTCTGGTAGTCCTGATCTTGCCGGTACGAATCAAGAAGAACGGTAGTTACACCGTCGTGAACCGCGAAATTGATTTCGTCATTGGCAGGAATTTCTTGATAACCGCGCATTCCGATGGCATAGACCAGCTGGAATATTTCGCCAAGATCTTCGAGACGAATGCCATTCTGAATAAAGATTCGAAGATAGACCATCCCGGCCATCTTTTTTATTATATGGTCATGAGGCTTTATGCCGGCGCGTATGAAGATCTGGAAAACATCCGGGACCTGGTCATCCGAGCTGAAGAGAATATATTCAGCGGCCATGAGCGCAAAATGGTGGAGGTCTTGTCCGAGCTTTCGCGCGAACTCATAGATTTCCGGGAGACGGCCCGCGCTCACCGCGACATTTGGGCGGTCATGATCGAAGGCAAGGACAAGATCCTGTTCGGTGATGAATTCGCGCCGTATGTCAAAGATATCCGCGACGAATTCACCCGTATCCACGAGCTCATCAATAATTCGCGCGAACTGGTCGGCGATCTGCGCGAGACGAACGACTCCATCCTGAATACCAAGCAGAACGACATCATGAAGACCCTGACCATCATCAACTTCATCTTCATTCCCGCGACATTCATAGCGGCCCTCTTCACCATCCCGGCCTCGTATGTGCCTCTAGTCGAAAACGATACCGGCTGGGCGATCCTGTTCGGGATCATGGTGCTCATAACTCTTGTCATCTGGTATGTGATCAGGCGCAAGAAGTGGCTATAACTGCCCACCCCCCATGGACATTAAACTTTTCAATACGCTTAGCCGCGAAAAAGAGACGTTTAAGCCGCTCAAAAAAGGCGCGGTATCCATCTACAACTGCGGCCCGACTGTCTACGATACCCCGCACATCGGCAATTATAGGACGTTCGTCATGGACGACATCCTGCGGCGCATCTTCGAGTACAACAACTACGAAGTAACGCAGGTCATGAATGTGACCGACGTGGATGACAAGACTATCAAGAGGAGCCGCGTCGAGAATGTCTCACTCGAAGACCTGACCAGAAAATACGAGAAGCTCTTTCTGTATGGCCTATCTTCGCTCAATATCGAGCTTCCCCATCATCTCACCAGGGCCACTGAACACATCCAAGCTATGATAGATCTCATATCTGTACTGCTAGACAAAGGAGTGGCCTACAAGGCCGAGGACGGCATATATGTAAACATCTCAAAAGTCGAGGATTATGGCGGATTGGCCCATTTGGATATAAAGGCAGCTTCCAGATCGCGCATAGCCAATGACGAATACGACAAGGAGAACGCTCGCGATTTTGCCGTCTGGAAATCCAAGAGCGCCGATGATGGAGATGCATCCTGGCCTGCCCCGTTCGGGGAAGGCCGGCCCGGATGGCACATAGAATGCTCGGCTATGTCCATGAAAGCGCTCGGCCCGACCATAGACGTGCATACCGGGGGGCAGGACCTGCTTTTTCCCCACCATACCAACGAGATCGCCCAGTCCGAATCTGCTACAGGCAAGCCTTTCGTCAAGTATTGGGTGCATGGCGCCTTCATGGACGTGAGCAATGAGAAAATGGCCAAGTCTAAGGGCAACTTCGTCAAGCTCGAGAATCTCTTGGATGCCTCTATCTCTCCCCTCTCCTTCCGCTATTGGCTCATGACCGCGCACTATCGCTCGCCGGTGAACTTCACGCTGGACTCCGTCCGGGCGGCGCAGAATGCGCTCATCAAATTCATGGCCGCGATGGCCACGCTTCCTGATGGCGGCAAGGTTGATCAAGATTATAAAGACCGTTTTACAGGTTTTGTTAATGACGATATGGACATGCCGAAGGCCATTGCCCTGGCATGGGAGCTTATGAAGAATCAGGAAGTTACGCCTGCCGACAAGCGCGCGACATTGCTGGATTTTGACCGTGTTTTTGGTTTGAAACTTACGGAGGCTCCCCGTTTTAAAGAAGAATCGGTGCCTGCAGAAATCCAGGCTCTGGTCGATGCCCGCGAACAAGCGCGCAAGGCAAAAGATTGGAAAAAGGCCGATGCTTTGCGTGCCGAGATAGAGATACGCGGATTCGAGGTTGATGATACGGCGGAAGGACCACGGATTATTTCGAAATAAGCACTTAAACAAA
>CAYITC010000012.1:0-715 GCA_964366245.1 uncultured Candidatus Saccharibacteria bacterium | reverse complement strand
ACGCTCTTCCGATCTTATCTCCGCCTTTATATCCCCTATCTCATCCGCCATATCCTGCCGGCACCCCTCGATCTTGTCTTCAACATCGGCGATCCGCGAACATAAGCGTGATTCCAGGACTTCTAGACGCTCTTCTAGCCGCTGGAAGCTCCGCGAGATCGAAACAGCTATATCATCCCCGTTCTTATAGACGATCCGCTCGATAAGTTCGATATCCTTCTGCCCCAATTCCACTTCTTTTTTAACCGATTCCATAATAATTGATGATTATTCGATTAAGTGTCGCTAATAAGTTATCACCAGACCACCATAGCAAACCGGGGTTCAAATTTTCTTCAAAAAAAGTTAAAATATCCATGAAGAAGTTTTAAAGTTTTGTCGAATTTTTTATGAACAGTTTGTCCACTTTTCAAGAAACGCTCCGGTGGACGGCGATTTTTTTCTTTGTGCTAGAATCAGTCCAATAAATTAAAAATCCTAATGAGCCCCATATCACCATACGTCAAAGCGAGAGACCTGAAGATCCCTCCCCAGAGCCTCGAAGCTGAAAAGGCTCTCCTGGGGTCGCTTCTCATCAGGGGCGAGACCATGCACGACGTCATTGACGCCGTTTCCGAACAATCTTTCTATTCCAGCCAGCACAAAATGATCTGGGCGGCGCTTTTTGAGCTGCACGGCAAAGGCGACGCCGAAGGGATCTATGGGGCAATGAAGT
>CAYITC010000011.1:3599-8131 GCA_964366245.1 uncultured Candidatus Saccharibacteria bacterium | reverse complement strand
TCTTCCCCATTGGCGGAGATCTTCATTGACATCCCCACTGGGACATTATTCTCATACACGATAGCGATGTTCGAAGCACGGACGCTCGCGTGTTCATTCAAGCCGTATGAAACCACCGAAACACCGCGGCCTTTCACGCGCTCTCCCAAAGATAAAATCTTTTCCTCGTCTCCATAGACAACGAGAGTTCCCCCGGGCTTGATCGCGGTTACAAGTGCCGCCTTTTCCTCAAAGACTTCCTCGGGAGATTTGAAGAATTCCACATGGACGGGCATGCGGCTGATCCTGGTGATGACGGCAATGTCCGGATGAAGCCATTTCGCCACGCGCCTAATATCACCCGGATGGTCGGCCCCGACTTCCAGGATAAGACAGTTCGGGTAATCGGCTTTAAAGAGGATCAGCCTCAAACCGACAAGGATATTATTAAGCCAGTTCCACAAGTCATACCAGGCGTTCGGTACCCCGATGATGGTCAGGGGCAGGCCGATATCGCTGTTCATGCTCTTCTCGCTCTTTCTCGCGAAGCCGACATGATCTTTCAGAACATCATAAATGGCGTCTTTGGTCGACGTCTTCCCCACGCTTCCAGTCACGGCTACGACAAAAGGCCTGTACTTGCGGAGGATCAGTCGGGATTCCCAGATCAGTATCCCGACGAGTATCTTTTTCATTATAGGCATGAATGCACAGCCGCCCGGGGCGATCAGCGGTCCGGAGGTATGTTGTAGTAGTTTATGAGAAAAGTGGTCAGGTCGTCAAACGGCTTCACCAGAGTTTCGGAAGCGTATTTAGCGCCTTTGGGATACACTTGATACAGAAAGATTATGAATTTAGGGTTATAGGCCGGGAAAAAACCGAAGAATGAATGCAACCAACGGTCGGAATAGTAGCCTCCATTCACATGATCGGCGATGGCGGCCGTTCCCGTTTTAGCCGCTATCGTATGACGCTCCCTTTTGAGCTTGCCTTGGGCCAAGGCCGTATCGACCACGGTGATAAGCATGCGTTTAACGTCGTCCGCGGTCTGCGGCTTTAGCACTGGCCCGGTCCTTTTGACATCAATCGTCTTTACAATGCCGTCCGTGCGCTCTATCCGCCTTACGATATGCGGCGTGACCAGGTAGCCGCCGTTGGCGATGATGGAAAGCGCCTTGATCATTCCTATGGGCGAAACGGCTATTCCCTGACCGTATGATGCCGTGGCGATATCTATATCCTGCGGGTTTTTCAGGTTGTCTATGAGCGGCATAGCCTCGCTCGGCAGATCTATGCCGGACTTCGCGCCGATACCGAAGCTTAGAAAGTATCTTACGAAATCACGCGTGCCAGTCTCTAGGGCGATCGTGGCCGCGCCGATGTTCAGGGATTGGCTCAATATCTGTTGCATGGAAATAACGCCTCGGGCTTTTTGGTCGAAGTTGCAGATCTTCTTCTCATTCAAGACTAGACAACCCAGATCGTCATAGGTAGAATCGACTTCCTCCGCGCCGCTATCGAGAGCCGCGGCCATGGTCAAGGGCTTCATGATGGAACCCATCTCATATACATGTTCGACAAGAGGATTGGAGAATATGGCCGCCGACTTCACGGATTTGAGGTCATTGGGATCGAATGTCGGGTGCGAAGCCATGGCATATATCTCTCCCGTGTTCGGATCCATGATGATGCCGCCGATCTCGTCCGGGTTCCATATTGCCTGGGCTTGGGACAGGATCTTTTCCAGATAGGCTTCGACCGTAGGCTCGATCGACGTAACCAGATCGCCTGAATCGACATTCCCGCTGAAAACCGAGTTGAAATCGGAAAAAAGCTGGGCGAAGACGTTCATGGATGAGCCGGCGTCGTTCCGTAGCAATACCTTGTCATAATAACGCTCGAGGCCATAGCGTCCCGATATGCTCGAAGAGGCTGCATTCTGTCCTATGATCCCCAGTTCATGCGCGGCCAGACTGCCACCCGGATATGCCCGCCAAGTTTCTTGGGTTATTCCGATGCCCTTCAAGCCCAATGCCTGAATAGGCAACGCCACTTTCTCACCGACCTTGACGGCGAGTTCCTCATAAAGATCATTTGATTTCCTGGCTTTGGTCAAAAAAGTAGCGCGGTCGAGCGATATATAGTTGGACAACGCCTCATACGTTCCGTTTGCGTCCGTCACAAGCTTCGGATTCATGAACAAGACATAACCGCTCTCCACGGAAGCGGCGGCGCTTTGGGTCCCATTCTTGCCGGAAAAATATATCGAGCCGCGGGCAAAGAGCGAGATTTTCGGCTTGGCATATTGCGTCTGGGCTTTGCTCGAATAGCTGTCGCCGTGAATAACGCTCGTCGAATAAAGGGACGAGCCTAGAACGCCGGCGATCATCAACACTCCCAGGCCGACGATGCGCGTTCGAAGGCGTTGTTTAGAGTTCATGGCCGTGGGCGGCCAAATTGCCGATCGCTGCCGTTGCGGCGGGACGGGTTATGTACAGGCTTACCTGGCCGGGAACGAGCCCGTGTTCGGCAAGCGCATCCGGCGTGATGGCGCTTGTAAGCTTCAGGTATTCCGCGTCAAGGCTGCTCAAGGCGCTGGCAAGCAGGACCGCGCGGCCTTCTGTCTGTTGCATGGCTACGGTATGAGAAATGAGGCTGTATAGATTGATGGCATAGAAAACGGCCGAGATGGCGCAGGTGCCCAAAATGGCCGCGTTCAGCTTTGTATTTATTATTAATGTCCTTTTCATGTTTTTTCTATGACCCTTAGTTTTGCGCTCCGCGAGCGCGGATTTTCCGCTATTTCCTGGTCGCTTGGCTTCACCGCCTTTCTAGAGATCAGCCTTGCCCCCCGCTTCTCTCTCGCTCTCATGAAATTTTTGACTATCCTGTCTTCCAGGCTGTGAAAGGCTATGACGGCCAGCCTGCCTTTGTCGCTCAAATGTTCGTAGCTTTTGTTCAAACCTTCTTCGATAGCCTTCAATTCGTCATTGACCGCTATCCGCAAGGCTTGAAACGTCTTAGTGGCCGGATGGATCTTCCTGTATCTATAGAGCGGCGGCACCGCCGATTTCACTATCTGCGCCAATTCATCAGTCGTCTCGATCTTCTTCTTGCTCCGATAATCGACGACTGCCTTGGCTATCTGTTTGGCGTATTTTTCCTCTCCGTAGGCGAAGACGACATTGGCGATATCCTCTTCTTTCCAGTCATTCAATATGTCTCTTGCCGTGAACGCGTATTTGGCCGAGTCTCCAATGGTCATGAGCAACGGCTCGCTTTTCTGGAATGAAAATCCTCTGCCGGAGGTTTCGAGCAGGTCGGATGATAGACCGAGATCCAATAGGATCATGTCTACCCTATCGAGCTTGTGCTTTGCGAGGATCTTATCTATGTTTCTGAAATTTTCGCACTCGAGGATCAATGTTCCCGCTTTGCCTTGGAGCGTCTCCCCGGCCCGCCTTATGGCTTCAGGATCGCGATCAAGGCCGATCACATTGACCTTGCCCGCCAAAGCTTCGGCGATAGAGAGCGCGTGTCCCGCCCCGCCCAACGTGCCGTCGACATACCACGGCGTATTTTTCGTTCGGCTCTCGGTAACAAGACTTTCTATTACTTCGTGTAAAAGAACCGGTTTATGGATGCTCGGCATGATAGGCATCCCGCTATATCATTCCTGCCTCCCCGTATTTTTCGGCAAGCGCGTCGGCCTTGCCTTCGACTTCCTTGGCGTATTTACGCCAGGTCGTCTCATCCCAGATCTCGACCCGGTCGCGCACGCCGATGAAAACGGTCTTCGTCTCCAAGTTGGCGCGCTTGCGCAGGTGGTCCGGAATGAGCATCCGCCCCGCCGAGTCAACCTCGATCTCAACCGCCATGCCTAGAAGATAGCGATTGAGACTCCGGCTGTCAGCCTTGAACATCGAGGACTCCTTTCCAGACAAGCGCTCGGAGATCCGTTCCCATTCTCTAGCCGTAAAGACGAAGATGCAGGAATCGAGCACGGGCGTTACCACCACGCTTCGGCCCATTTCCTTGCGGAACTTGGACGGGAGCGAAAGGCGATTCTTGTCATCGATAGTATGGAAATAAGTCCCGATGATCATGAATAATTGATATACCCTTGGAGAAGAGGGTTTTGAGGCGAGCGGACGAGTTCGTCTAGCGAAGCTTGTCAGAATCCCTCATACCACTTCTTCCCACTCGATGGATATTCTACCCCACTTTCCTTTTTAGAGCACAAATGACAAAGGTGGATAAGCTGGGGATAATGCAGATTTAAAAACTTTCTAGTTTATTTCTTCGGCCGCATCAATGGGAACAATTGCGTTTCCCTTAACGGCTTCCCAGCTAAAAATGCGAACAGTCGCTCTCCCCATCCGAAGCTGCAGACTGGCGGCATGGCATGTTCGAGCATCTCGACATATTCTTCGTCTGACATCATGGCTTCTTTGTCCCCGCCCTCTAGAAGTTTCTTCTGTATATCAAAACGCCGCTTCTGTTCTATCGGGTCATTTAATTCCGAATAGCCATTGGCGACCTCGGCTCCGGCT
>CAYITC010000011.1:0-3589 GCA_964366245.1 uncultured Candidatus Saccharibacteria bacterium | reverse complement strand
GGCTAGGATCAACTGACCGCGCAAGGTGATCTCCGGATTTTGCGGGTTCGATTTGGATAGAGGCGACACTAATTCCGGGTGATTTACCAGCCAGGCCGGACCGGTGATCTGTTTGCGACAATATTTCCAAAGCGTATCAGTTAGACGTTCGCGGTTGGAGCCCTCAAAATCTATCTTAAGGTCTTTTACCTTCTTTTCCATCTCTTTTTCAGAAGCCTTTAGGATGTTCACGCCCGTCATCTTCTCGACAGTCTCGACATAATCTATATGCGGCCAAGATCCGGACAGATCGAAGGAATGCTCCCGGACTGTGAATGACATCGTGCCAAAGATTTCTTTAGCGATTTCTTTTATGAGCTTTTCAGTCAATGTCAGACCATCTTCAAAAGACATATAGGATGCATAGAATTCCACGTTCGTGAATTCCTGGACATGTTCAGGGCTGGAACCTTCATTGCGGTAAGCCCGCCCGATCTCGAAAGTCCTCGGAAAACCTCCGGCCATGAGCCGTTTCTGCCATAGCTCCCCGACTGATATGCGCAAGAAAACATCGAGATCATAATCATTGTGGTGCGTCATGAACGGACGCGCTTCGGCGCCGCCCGTAGTCAATTCCAAAGTAGGCGTTTCAACTTCGAGAAATCCTTTTTTCTTCAAGATGCGGCGGGTAGCATCCCAAAAAACCGCCTTCTTTTTGAACAGGTCGCGCAGGCTCGGATCCATAATGAAATCAAGATAGCGTTTGCGCAGCCTTTCATCCGGATCAACTAGGCCGTGCCATTTCTCCGGCAGGGGCAGTAAAGACTTCGAAGCCATCGTCCAAGATTTAACCAAGATGCTTTCTTCCCCCTTTTGCGTTTTGAAAAACGGGCCGCTGACGCTGATGATATCTCCTATATCAACCGCATTCGTTATGAGCTCAAAAAGATCCGGAGACAAGACATCCTTCTTAACGACCGCCTGAAACACCGCCTTGCCGTCATCCAAAACAAAAAATAGAATAGCTCCCTGACCGCGGATGGCCATTACCCGCCCGGCCAGATTGATCGTCTTGCCCGTTTTTTCATACTCGGCAAAGTTCTTATGAGCGTCGGAGAGACAGTGGTCGCGCGGGACTTTGGCCGGATAGACCTCCATCCCGGCCTTCTTCAATGATTCCAGTTTGGAGAGCCGTGCCTTTTTGAGTTCTTCGAGCGAGGCCATGAGCTAGATTATACCCTACTATTTGATAAGCGATATCGTGTAGGTGATAGTCCCCTTGGGCGTTGTCACCTTGACCGAATCGCCTGCCCTGTGGCCCAGAAGGGCCGCTCCCAATGGAGAAAGGTTGGAAACCTTGCCTTGCGCCATGTCGGCCTCTTCCGAACCGACTATGGTATACAAGTATGATTTGTTGTCGCCTTCCTTGTTAAGCCTTAGAGTGGTGCCGATGGTTATGACATCCGTATGCGCGCCGCTTTTCTTGATGAGCGATGAATTCTTGAGGATGTCCTCGATATGGTAGATGCGCTCCTCGACTTCGGCCTGCTCCTCACGGGCGGCGTGGTATTCGGCATTTTCGGCCAGATCCCCGAGCTTCTTCGAATATTCCAGATGTTCGGCGACTTCCTTGCGTCGCTCCGTTTTCAAGAAATTGAGCTCCTTCTCGAGCTCGGCGAACTTCTCTTCGGTCAAATATTGGGTGTCTATGGGCATATGATTATTGGATTAGATGCCGCCATGATAACATATCCCGCCGATAATTAAAATCGGCGCTAAGCCGGCGCTAAGAAAGGAAAACTTTTTGTAGAATGCCTTTGTCTATTATTTCCCGTGGCTTACCCTCTGCGTAGATCTTGCCCTTGTCGAGGACATAGGCGCGGCTGGTGATCTCCAAGAGCGATTTCAAGTTATGTTCGACTACGAAAATGGCGGTCTTACGGCGATCGTTTATCTCACGAATTTTAGCAAACACCTCTTTGACGATCTTGGGCGCGAGACCGAGGGACGGCTCATCCAACAAGAGAACTTTCGGATCTATCATCAACCCTCTGGCTATCGCCAACATTTGTTGCTGACCTCCTGACAATGTGCCTGATTTTGCCTTCAATTTCGTTCGCAAGGCTGGAAATAATTCCAGGACATTCTCAATGCGCTCTTTTCTCTGCACGGCCGGCACATCAGAGCCGCCGATCTCGATGTTCTCGTAGACAGTGAGATGCTTGAAGACCCGCCTTCCTTGCGGCACGAACGAGATGCCGCGCTTCACCACCTCATACGACACCGGTTTAAACGCGCGGCCCTCCCAAGCGACTGTCCCCGACTCAATCGGCGCCAGCCCGAATATGGTTTTAAGTATCGTAGACTTCCCCGCTCCGTTAGGTCCCATCAGCGCCACCACTTCCCCCTCGTCTATGGAAACCGATACCCCATCCAGCGCCTTAACCCCGCCGTAGTGGACATGGATGTTGGAGAGGGAGAGAAGTTTTTCGGCGGTGGGTGAGAACATGCGATCTATTGTATCAAGTTATCTTATCTCCCTTAGCTCCCCATCTTTGAACAACACCGGATAGAGCGGTATCGACACATCGCGACTGTTCAGATCGAACGTTCCGTTGATGCCGGTAAATGAACCGTATGATGAGAAGGTCTTTACGAATTCTTTTGCATTCGGGTTCCTCTTGAGCACTGCGGCTATAGCCATCAGGTTATCATATCCTGCCGCCGTATAGCCGAACGAGTCATTCGGCGACGAGGTTCCAACCTCTGCGCGGATCCTGGCGAATTCAGGCGTGCCCGGGATAGTCGTCTTGAATGCGGTAGCGTATACGCCATCAAAGGCATCTTTGTCTTTGTAGATCAAGCTTCCAGAGGTCGCTGGATTGTTCGTATATATGGCGATGCCTGACTTGAATGTTTTGAGTTGCCTCACGACTGGTAAAGAATTGATCGCTACCACGAATATGGCCTGTGGCTTGCTGGCGATAGTCTTCGATAGCTGGGTCTGGAAATTAGTGTCTGAACCCAGGAAAGCATCTTCATAAACGATATTGATGCCTTTCGAGGCCGCCTGTTCCCTAAATACCTTCATCATAGCCTGTCCATAGTCGGAATTCAGATACACTGCTGCAACCTTGCTGACCTTGTTCGCGACCATAGTCTTCACCGTGGCCGTAATATCTTCGGTAGCCGTCGGATAGAAGCTTGCCTGGTTCTGAAACTTCGACTGCGTGTCGGAGAAGCTCATAGACACTAGGACCGGCACCTAGGCTTTCTCCGCTATAGGAGAGACGGCTGAAGTCGGCACAGAGCCAGTTATGATATAGATATCCGGATCCGCCTGACGCAGTTTCTCGAATGTAGAAATGCTCAACTTCGGGTCATATGCGTTGTCCTCTATGACGAAATCTATCTTCTTGTCGTTTATGCCGCCTTCAGCTTCTATTTTTTTCTCGGCTGCGAAGAGTCCTATCTTGTATCCTTCCCCGGCAAAAGCGAGAGCCCCCGTGAGCGGCAGTGAAACACCGATTCTGACAGTGTCAGAATCCTTCTTGGTCTTGTTCGAACCGGCAGAGACACCCCATATGATAAAAAGGATGATTACAATACC
>CAYITC010000010.1:0-8302 GCA_964366245.1 uncultured Candidatus Saccharibacteria bacterium | reverse complement strand
AGAAAGGAAATAGCCGAAGAAGACTCGGCGATGAGATTCGATCTTACCGTATCGCTAGCACGAGTCGTCGCATCGTACCAGGAAATTCCCCGTCCTTTCAAACGTTATCAGATCGGAAAGGTCTGGCGTGGTGAAAAACCGCAGAATAACCGGTATCGCGAGTTTTTCCAGTTCGATGCCGATATCGTGGGATCGTTTTCGGTCTTCGCCGATACGGAGATTGTACAACTGATCTATGCGACATTATGGGACCTGGAAGTCCCCAATTTCGTTATACGGATCAATGATCGGCGCGTGCTGAACGGACTGGCTGAGATGCTGGGTTGTCCTGATAAATGCAAGGAGCTTGACAGGGCAATCGATAAGATCGATTCAGCTGGTATTGACGGGGTCATCACTGAGCTAACGACCCCGCCCGAAAGTGCTCTGGACAACAAGTTGCTATTAGACGAACATCAAACTAGCTGTTTGCGATGCTTTCTCGGACTAAAGTCAACATCATCAATGGAACTGCTCACTCTCGTCGAGAATTTTTTCAGGGATGGAGGCATTTCCGACGAATCACGTCGTGGCATTGTTGCGCTCAAGATGCTTGCTGATAACCTTAACAGACTCGGTATTCCCGAAAAGTTTTGGTCTATAGACCTTGCGGTTGCTCGTGGGCTCGATTATTACACGGGACCAGTGTTTGAAACGGTGGTCACAGATATGCCTGATGTTGGTAGCATCTTCTCCGGCGGCAGATTTGACGGCCTAGTCAACCGATTCATTTCTGGCATCAACATGCCCGGCGTTGGCGCATCAATCGGAGTGGACAGACTATTCACCGTGTTATCAAGGTTGAACAAAATCAAAGAAAAAGCAAGCTTGACGAAGGTGCTCGTGACGGTTTTCGACCAATCATTGGCCCAGGTCTCATTTTTATGTGCTGACCGCATCAGGGCGGCTGCCATACCGACGGAAATGTATCTGGGACACGAAAAAACGATAAAAGCCCAACTGGGATATGCCCTTAAACAAGGCATAAGATTCGTTGTCATCATCGGACCAGACGAGCACGGAATCGGGAAGATAGCTCTTCGAGACCTTGATCGAAAAGTGCAAGAAATCTTGACAGAGAATGAAGCGATCGATAAGATCAATTCAGGTCTGTCGAAGTGAACCGTGGGTATGTAGCTCAATGCGTTAGAGCGCTGGCCTGTGGAACCAGATACACGGGTTCAATTCCCGTCATACCCACCACTTCCTTCATTTTTTGCCAGTTTGTTGTATTTGCGCCGACCGGTTTCAGACTGGTCGGTTTTTCATTTTTTGACAGAATTTAACAGATATGATAATTTCAGTGCAGAGAAAAAAAATTAAAAACATGAAAAATCCATCACTTCTCGACGAGATAACGATTGAAAGATTTAATGTTACTGGCGATGAGGTTAGACTTTCCATGCTGGTCACCTGTTACAAGGCTGTGTTTGCTGATTTGCCTTGGAATGAATGGAAAAAATGCTCCAAGTGCGGGAAAAAATGGGGTATACGTGAATCGAGAATACCCACTACCCATTGCGGATATCCGATAGAGGAGTTCTGGCCTCACGCGACTGTCGAGTCGGATATCAGGCATGAAATCACCGAAGGCTCATCGTGCTGGGTTGCTGTTAACAGGCATTCGATCGTCGGTTTTTGTTGGGGTTATCCAATCGCCCCAAATCAACTTGAGAGAAAGCTTGCCTTATCAGGCTTGGCAACCACACTGCATCGTGATTTCGGTGAAATACCACTTATTGCCTATCAGGATGAGCTCGGTGTACAGTCGGAGTACAGAGAAAAGGGGCTAGGAAAAGCCCTATATTTGGCACGACATAATGATTTCTTGTCCAGAGGTCTTAAGGGCGCAGCCGTCCGAACCAAGAGAACGCCGCCGACGGTTACATATTCCTGGTTTTCGAGAGTTGGATACAAAGTCGTCGCCGAATATCGGGACACCGACGATCGCGTCGTTCTCGCGCGTACCATCAGCGATCTTCAATTGAAATGACCTATGGTTGATTACTGATTACCCAGGTGTGAGTAGGATTTGCTCGCACCCTTTTTGTTTGATACTTTAAAGTAAAATGAATTTACCAGGCGTTACACAACTTATTGGACCCAATAAAGGCAAGACCATCGTTATAATGGCGGGCGTTCACGGCAATGAACATGCAGGGGTTCTTGCTCTTGACCTTCTTGAGAAGGGACTTTCGATAAAGTCTGGAATTGTATACCTTGTCCGCGCTAACACAGAAGCGCTACGGCAAAACGTTCGTTTTGTCGAAAACAATATGAACAGATGTTTTTCCAACTCCAATCGTGGTACTACTCTTGAAGAAAGAAGAGCAAAAGAATTAATGGCAATACTGAATGCGGCGGATGTTTTACTCGACTTGCATACATTTAACGACACTGACGGGGAACCTTTTGTCATTACTGACGAACAATCAGTAAAGGTTGCAGAAATCCTTGATGTACCAATTATATCTACCGGATGGGACAAGATACACATTGGTTCAGCTGATGGTTACGTGCGCTTTCAAGGCAAAGTAGGTATATGCTTGGAATGTGGCCCCATAGGAGAAGTGCGTCGATCCACTTCTATGGCCATTGACTCTATTTACCGTGTACTGGACTATTATGAGATGTTTGAATATTCTTATCCAAATCCGACTCCGAAAAAATATGTTTCAATAGAGCGCTCAATAATAAAAAGGAGTAATAATCTCAGTTTCTCAAAGATATTTAAAAATTTTGAAATGTTACCAGAAGGTCGGATATATGCGAAAGACGGTTCCATATCGTTTGTCTCCAATAAGAAAGAATGCATTATATTTCTGCGACCGCAGGTGCCTGTCGGAGGCGAGGCAGCTATAATCGGTAGATATCTATAAAACTTTATGTCACGAATAGAAAGAAAATATCAAATAGGGGTCATGGGTTCGGCGGCAGACCTTAATTATTCTAAAAAATTGGAACAGATCGCCTTTGATATTGGCAAGGAGATCGCATTGTCAGGCAACATCACTATGTATGGTGCCGAGAAAGATTATGATTCGCTTTCAACTGTTGCTTCGCGTGGTGCTAAGAGTGTCAAAGGACTTACGGTAGGTTTTACATATGGCAAGGGTAAGGATATATGGAGCAAGGCCAAAAGCACGGATGTGGTCATAGTTACAGGAATGGAACGTGGCGGCGGACGTGAATTCGTACTCGTGAATTCATGTGATGCGATTATCGCCATTTCCGGTGGTTCGGGGACACTTACCGAACTGGCCATTGCCTATCAATCAAATATTCCTATAGTCATAATTCTTGGCACCGGCGGCTGGTCGGAGAAACTTGCCGGTACATTTATAGATGCCCGCAAGAGGGTAAAAATCATTGGTATTAAGACAGCCAAAGAAGCGGTCAAGGAGGCTGTTGACAGAATCGTATCATCTGCTAGATTTTAGCCAGATACTAACAATCCACAATAGGTGTTCAATGAAAACAGAAAATTTGTTTGGGATAGATCCGTCAATGACGGTTATCAAACCGCTTTTGATGTCGCCACATGCACCAGAGATGCAATATATTGTTACACTAACTCTGGAGGAGCATTTACAGTCGTTCAAGCGGGTCGGCCTCAAGATTCCTGATTGTAAATTCATTCAGGCAATCGAACAAGGAATCCTGAAGAAGATAGAGCACGGTTTCCGCGGCTCATCAGTGAGGGTAGTGTCGAAACGCTTCGACGACCAGTGTAATTGTATCGTTTCGACGATGCGGAAAATCCGACTCCGGCGTCCCGATGCGGTTGTCGTAAGCACAACCCCTCTTATCACGCACGATACAGATGGAGTATGTGTGCATCTTACTCGTCTTGTTGATAATGGAGGCAATTTGATAGGGATTGGGAGCAGATCAGGTCAGCATTCCATCGATCGACAGATAGATCTGGTTCAGGATCGAATTAAAAATCGCCAGATCATCATTGTCGAAGATGGTGCGTTTACCGGGAAAACTCTCATCTGCCTTCTTGGACATCTCAAAAAACGCAATACTCACGTTATCGCCATCGTTCTGGGAATCCTTTTCCCAGCGGCAGCAAAAAATATCGAAGAGCAGTTTAAGGGTGAACTGATCTTTATCGATGATTTTCCGAGTCCTTTAGATTGGATGCCGGTGCACGACTTCCTGCCGTTTCTGCCGAATTCCGGAAGAGTAATAGGGACATCTCTAGGAAATTCCCTGATTGCGCTCAATTTACAGAATCACGCCACCCTGTCTATTCCTTATGTTATGCCATATGGTCTGCCGAATGAGTGGGGAGGATTGGCTTTCAATACCGCCGATCTCCAGGATTTCAGCCGACACTGTCTTTTGGCCAGCACGAGAATCTTCCAAGAAATGGAGCACATCAACGAACGGATCATGACGATCGGTGACGTTATTGGTACAATGCCGGCTACATCGATACCTGTTGCAATCCACCAAGAGCAATTCGATGCATATGATCTGGAGAACAGAATCATCGATATTCTCAATAACGACTATGAACGGATCTAGTTTCTCCTCGTCAGTTCATCACACGGTGCCTTCACGGGTGCCGTTTTATATTCGTATCCTAGCCTTAAGGAAAAAGCATTCTACATTAACGGTGTTTATGCTATCTTAGCGAGTATATATTCAGCCGTTTGTTCCGGAGTTTGCTCCGAATTATCTATAACTTCTCCAAATGATGGGCTGTGTATTCCAATATCATAGTGATGCTTGATCCTGTCGCGCTCCCAATCATCAAGGTCTCGAGTACCCCTGTTTATGAGTACTTTTTCAAGTTTTGGAGCAAGAGTAAAAACATAGATCTTCGCATCGAGATCTTTTAGTTCACCCATGACATGATCATGATTTTTCTCCGACAAAGGATAGGGAACAATGACACTCAATCCGCTTTTGGAAAAATTCCGGATGACTGAAACCGCGTTCCGAAGATTGATCGGCACGGCTTGGTCTATAGGCATCCACTTGATCATGTCGTGAAAAGCGTCGATCTCTACCAGAGCAACATTTGAAAGCTTCTTAGCCAAGATTTTGGCCACTGTGGTCTTGCCGGCGTTTATCGGTCCGTTAAGAAAGATGATCATGTTGCCATTCTATCATAGCGATGAAACGCACTGCCAATCAGTTTTTGTTATACTGTCTGGCATGAAAAAGACGATATATTTTGTCCGACACGGCGAAAGCGAAGGGAATGCAGGGCCATTGCGTCAAGGTGCGTCAACGCCCCTTAGCGAACTCGGAAGGAAACAAGTGGCTGTTGTGGCAGAGAGGTGTGCCAAACTTCCAATAGACGTGCTTATTTCAAGCACCATGACACGCGCCAAAGAGACCGCAGAGACAATTTTCCAAAAAATTGACAAACCTATTGAGTATTCTGATTTGTTCGTGGAGCGTCGACCGGCAGGAGCAGTAGTAAACCAGCCAAAGGATTCAGAATTAGTCCAGAGTTTTGAGAGGGCGCTCAAGGAAAAATTTCATCTGCCCGGATTTCGCCATTCTGATGAAGAAAACTTTGATGATATAAAAGAACGAGCCGGCAAGGCTTTAGATTTTCTGGCCAATAGGCAGGAGGAAAACATGCTCGTGGTTACACACGGCATGTTTATGAAGGTGCTTTTAGCATATGTAGTTCATGGAGAAACTTTGACAGGTGATGAGTGTCGAGATTTTTTCAGGGCTTTCTTGGGAAATGAAAATACAGGAATCACTGCCTTAAAATATGATGATGGCAGAGATCCGCGTTGGCGTCTCTGGATCTGGAACGACCACGCCCATCTGGGGTAATTACAATTTATATGAAAACAGAGCTCGAAGCCAAATTTTCCGCCATTGATCCGGCAGACCTGCGCGCCAAGTTAGAAAAGGTTGGCGCCAAGAGGGTTCATCCGGAGATCCTAATGCGCAGAAAAACCTTTGATCTGCCGGACAGGAAGCTGTACAAGACCGGCGGATGGGTACGGGTCAGGGATGAAGGGGAAAAGATCACATTAAGTTATAAGCAGATGAATGATCGCACGCTCCATGGCACCAAGGAAATCACGGTTATTGTTAATTCTTTTGAAGAAACCTGCGCCTTGTTAAGGGCAATGGGAATGGAAGAAAAATCCTATCAGGAAACCAAGCGTGAGGCCTGGAATCTTGGCAGGGTAGAGATTACGATAGACACCTGGCCCTGGGTACCGACCTTTGTGGAGATAGAGGGAGACTCTGAAGAGTCCGTGAGAAAGGCGGCCGCGGATCTCGGGCTAGACTGGTCCAAAGCCATGCACGGTAGCGTGGAGACGATATATCAGATGCATTATGACTTCACCGATGAGGAGATAGACCACTGGCCGTCCATCACTTTTATTGAACCGCCTCAATGGCTATTGTCCAGAAAGCGTCGATCTTAACATTACGAAACATTTTTTATGCTTTGTAAGCTTGCCAGCATGTACTATGAGAGTAAAATGCTGATCAAGGAAGATTTGCTCGTGTTTGTGTTCCGGACTGAACTGCCGCTCGGTCTGTTTATAAAATAACTAGCAAAAATGAAGAAAATAAAACTTGAGTTGACTATAGATAATATCGTTGCGGCAGTTGTGCCCGCTGTGGAAAAGGCCTTTGAAGGTAAATTTAACGCGATTGACGCCAAATTCGATAACATCGATACTAAGTTTGATAACATTGACGCCAGATTTGATAATGTCGACGCCAGATTTGGAAAAATCGACGCCAAGTTTGATAACATCGACGCCAAGTTTGATAACATCGACGCTAAGTTCGATAACATCGACGCCAGATTTGAAAAAATCGACGCCAGGTTCGATTCTTTAGAATCGCATATGGACAAAAAAATAGACTCGGCTTTTAACGAACTCGCCGCCATGACATCCAAGGAATTCGGCGTCGTTCATAAGGAGATCAATAAGCTCGCCTGGAGGATGGAGATGCTGGCCTAGGATTTTAACAGTTCATCCACAATAGCCTTCACGTCCGCCCCATCGGCCTTGCCAGAGAGCTCCTTCATGATCATGCCGACGAGCTTGCCCGCGGCTTTAGGATCAAAAGTTCCTTCAGACTTCATTTTCTCCAACCGCGCGTTGGCTATGACTCGGATTTCTTCGCGCGACATCATGGCCGGCAAATATGATTCGAGTATGGCCAATTCTTTCTTTTCCTTGGCCACCAGGTCCATGCGGCCGCCCTTAGTGAATTGCTCGATAGAGTCCCTCCTTTGTTTGACCGAGCGCTTTACTAGGGCCATAGCCCTGTCATCGGGCAGGAATTCAGTGCCGGCCGGAACCGCGCCGGCCAAGATCTCATTCTGGAACAAGGCATTGAGTCCGCGCAGGGTCTCGAGCTTGATGGTGTCCTTGGCGCGCATAGCATCCTTGATCTGATTTTTTATGGTTTGGTGAAGCATGTTATTTCTTATATACTAAGCTTATGCAGACGACATTTATCATTCTAGTCGTTTTGGCCGTAATTGCCAATGTCGTTTTGGCCGTTGCTTTACTGCGCAAAAAGGAGTCTAAAGACGAGGGTGCGGGCGAAGGCTTGAAACTGGTCTTACAGCAGGTCAACGAACTGACGCGCACCATAGACGCCAAGCTCGGAGAGAACACCAAGGAGATGTCCAGCGCTCTGCATCGCCAATTCAGCGAATCCCAGAAGCTCATCCGCGACATCACCAATGAGATAACTCAGGTCAAGGAGATCGGCCGGCAGAGCCTCTCCGTGCAAGACCAACTGCGCGACCTGCAGGACATCCTGAAGAATCCGAAACAGCGCGGCATTCTCGGCGAATATTATTTGGAAACGCTCTTGAAGAATGTTTTGGCGCCCGGGCAATATCAGATGCAATACGCTTTCAAGGACGGCAAAGTCGTTGACGCGGCCGTATTTGTCAAGGACAAGATCATACCGATAGACTCGAAGTTTTCGCTCGAGAATTACAATAAGCTTTCCGAGGAGCATAACGCTCCTGCCCGCGCGCGCCTGGAAAAGGAGTTCGTGAACGACCTGAAGAACCGCATCCAGGAAACGGCTAAATATGTGCGACCAGATGAGGGCACGATGGACTTCGCTTTCATGTTCATCCCGCACGAGGCTATCTACTACGATCTCTTGGTGAATAAAATCGGCGAAATAACCGAGGAGACCGACAATCTCATCCAACGCGCCGCCGGCAAATACAAGGTCATCATCGTTTCGCCGACTTCGTTCCTGGCCTATCTGCAGACCGTTTTACAGG
>CAYITC010000009.1:0-9446 GCA_964366245.1 uncultured Candidatus Saccharibacteria bacterium | reverse complement strand
TACCGAAAGATAGTTAGAACACAAGTTTTGTGCCAGTTGCAATGCCGTAGTCCAGTGCCCCGCCTGAATTAAGCTCCAAAACATACCTAATCTCGGACGGCGGGTAAAAAACTTTCGGATAGGTCGTCGGCTCAACGTCGCGAGCAATGCCAGATACCTTTTTATCGGCGTTTATCCACACAATGTCTATCGGAAAATCCATATCTTTCATCCAAAATCCGTAGATCCCGACATTCGGGAAGACGAAAAGCATTCCGGAGTCTTTTGGCAGAGACGGACGGCCGCTCAAGCCTCTGGCCAGAGCTTCGGTCGTAGAGACGACTATGGCATGGATCACTCCCTTGGGGACTTTTATGTCCACAGAAGGCGATCCTTTCGCGGTCATCGCATCTGGTTCGCCAATCCCAAAAGGTACGGCCGATGCGGCGCGCATGCCTATCCAGATCAGCACAAAAAGGCTGGAGACGATCACGGCAAATATGGAGACATTGTGGAGAAGACGCGGTTGCATTGAGATCACGCGCCCGAAGCGGCCGCTTCCCTGTCCGCCTCATCTTCGCTCTCGACGACCTGCACGCCGATCTTGCGTTGAAGCATCAGGCGAACCTCTTCGGCGACCATCTTGTCTATTGGATCGAGGACTATGTCGGTTTCATCTTTTTCATCAGGTTCCTCTTGACCGGCGGAATTTATGACCATTCGCGACGTGCCGGTCATCTGGTGCAAAAAGCCGCGCTCGACGTCCACGCTCTGCATCTGGCGGTAAGGAATGGTCACCTCCAAGATCTTGAACGTGCCTCTCTTGAGCTTTAGGCCGAACTCTTCGAAAGTAAAGGTGTAACGATTGTATTCTGCCCGGGCCGAAACCAGGCTCATGACACAGACTACGGCCCCGAGCGCGAAAACATAGAAGATGCCGGACATGACTACATCTCTAGGGATGAGCCTTCCCAAGAGTCCGTTCACCGAAAACAAGGCTAGAGTGATGAACAGAATGATTAGTCCGGCCTTGAGCTTGCGCCAGCACATGAGCAGATAGGCCTTGCGACCCAGGCGCTGTTCCTGATTCAGGAGGATCACAAAAGCATTATATACCAGTCTATTGATTATGAACCGCGCAAGGTGTATAAGTTCAATATGAACAATCCGATCGGTCCAAAAGCCGTCATTGATTGCTATTCGTTTCTTGACGTATTCGCCGAGTGGATACCTGACTACACGGACGGAAGATACATGGGAAATGACCGGATTTCGTATGAACAGGCGCAGGTTAATCAAGCCGAATACCTGCTTGACGAGATAAAATGCGGACCGGATTACCGGCTCCTCGATATAGGTTGCGGAAACGGGCGGATTCTCCAAGCCGCTAAGGCACGCGGCGCATACGCCTTGGGAATAACGATTTCTCCCGAACAAGCCGGGAAAAACAATGACAGTGGCCTGGAGACGCGTCTTCTTAACTACAAGAATATCCCAAAAGAATGGAATGGGTCTTTTGACGGGATTATCGCCAACGGATCAATTGAACATTTCGTCCAACTAGAAGACGCGCTGGCCGGGCGTCAAAGCAAAATCTATTCTGAAATGTTCGAGATAATGCACCGCGTACTCAAACCAGGAGGGGAAGCGGCCACGACAGTTATACATTTCAGATTTTCCATAGACCCAAAGGAAACGGCCAGAGGAACCATGGCATTCAAACGAGGAAGTCTTCATTTCCATTCAGCTCAACTTGCCCGCGACTTCGGCGGCTGGCATCCGAAAGAAAACCAGCTTATAGACTGCGCCAAACCGTATTTCAAGCATATCAGACGGGAAGACGGTACCAGCGATTATCATTTGACATCGGAATACTGGATACGGACAATCAAAAAAACTTTGTTTTGGCACCCTAAATGCTGTTTAAACGTCTTAGGACGATTGCTGGCGCATCCGGTTCACACGCTTAGATTCATGGACAACCTTCTCATTGCCCAATCCTGGGCCACCCAGTTCAGAGATTGGCAAGGGCAAGGTACGCCGACTTATTTGTTCAGGGACACTTGGAAAAAGCGATGATTTTTACTTCCGCAGGCTCTTGATCATCTGGAGTGTCGCCGGACCCACGACTCCTATGGGGTCGATTCCCGTTTCCATCTGGAAGTCTATGACTGCCCTCTTGGTCAACGGGCCGAAGTTGCCTTTGCTCATGCCGGGCGGGATGACAAGGTAGCCTTTTTCGATGAGGAATGTCTGCAATGACGCGACATCCGCTCCGCTTGTACCAGAATAGAGTGGGCGGCTTATGGAAGCTACGCCGGAGGTGGGAGAAGCGGTGGGCGCGGGTGCAGGAGCTGAAGCTGAAGCTGAAGCTGAAGCTGAAGCTGTGCCGGCCTTAACAGCCGAGAGTCTCTCGACTGCGGCTCGGGTCGCCGGGCCGAAGATGCCGATCGGATCGATCTTCTGATCTCTTTGGAAGGCTATCAGGGATTTTCTGGTCAGGGAGCCGAATGTACCCTTGGAAATTCCGGGAGGTATAACGAGGTAACCTCTCTCTATCAGGAATGTCTGTAGAGCTGACACGTCATTGCCTGATTTTCCGAGAGCCAGGGGACGGCTATACGGCGATGGACTGACTGGGGCCGTCTGAATATTGTTGATAGAGGTAACATTTTGCAGAGTGCTGGAAGCCAGATATGTGTCTTGCGCCGCGGGCGTCAATATGGACAAGAGCGAGGCAGCTGACACACTGCCGCCTCCGCCACCTCCGCCGCCGCTGGGTCCGGCCGCGGTCACGGAAATACCGCTGGACGCATCTGAAGCGACAGATTCAAGGGTGCCGCTCGAGGCATAAGCGCCTACTTTGTAGTAATAAATTATCCCGGCCGCAGGCGTTGTGTCGGCATAGGAAGTTACCAGACCCGCATCAGCCAAGAGGGCGAAGCTACCGCTGGCGCTTACATCCCTGTACACATAGTAGCCAGTCGGAGTCGTTCCTCCGGATGGCGCGGTCCAGGCAACCGTGATGCGCCCACTACCGGCGCTACCGGCGGTCGCGCCCACTCCGGTCGGGGAGCCGGGTGGATTGACGCCTTGCGCGTCGGAAAGGGCATAAGCCGAGAAGTGCGTGCCGTTGGCAGTGAATGTGGTGGAGGCCACATTAGCCAGGTTGGCGGTCACGTCCGCTTTGGCCAGAACCGTGCCGTCAGACGCGTAATAAGTCGGAACGGTACTCAAGGATTCCCATTCCTGCTTGTCTTCGCTGTAAGATATCACTGTTAACCTGTCTACTGATGAAGTGCCGGTGATGCCTTCGGCGATGAGATCGGCCCTGGAGTAAGTGAGCTCGACTGTCGCTGTTTTGCCTGATTGGAGATTCTTGCCCTGCGAGCTTCCGGAATAGGCGCTGATGTCCATGGCAGTGGACCCGATCATGTTGACACTGTCAGTATTGGGGACATTGCTGGTTTCCCTGGCAGTTATATAGGCGTTATTTCCGGAGGAGCCAAGTGTACTGCCATCGAGCTTCACGTTCACTCCCAGCGCGGAGTCATTGAAAGTCCCGGCGCCGGTGTCAGTGAACGTGTTGGAGGTAGCCAGCTTGCTGTTCATCGTGACAGCCGTGGAAAGGGCGATGGTCTTGCCGCTTTGCGAGCTTATGGTGGTGTCTACGATATCGGCATACGAGCCTTCGGCATATCCATCCGCGGAGGCGTACAGCCTCCATTTGCCTTCAGAGACGTTTAGGGTGAAGGTGCCGCTGGTGTCGGTCTTGGCTATGGCATGCCCGCCGCCGACTTTGGCCGCCCGGACGAAGGCATCCTTAGCCGAAACTCCGCCGGCAGTCACCGAACCGGTTATTGTCTTGGACGATTGTGACAGGGTCAGGTTCTGGGTGGCATCGGCACTCACTGTCACGGCTGTCGGCGCGCCGACATATCCCGGCTTGGAAGTCACCGCCTGATATGACCCGTCCGACAGGGCCAGGCTGTACCAGCCGCTCGATGTAGCCATGGCTCCGACATTCACGCCGTTAGTCGTATCGATGAATTGCACCCAGGCGTCGGCGACCGCGGTGCCTGCCGCCGTAATCTGGCCTATGATAGTCCTGACCGGGGCGCTGGCAGTATTCACGGTGATGACTATACCCTCATTGTCATTGACTACAAAAGTGCCGTTCGTGATGACTGTATTGACATCGGCTCCGGCGACCGTCACATAATTCGACGGCACCCCCTGCACGAAGGCTTTCATTTCATAGCGCGCGGACGAAGCCGGGATCTGGATCACCGTGGTCGAAGCGTTGGTTATTTCCGCGTGACTGCCAGAACGGGTCGTCGTGCTGAATATGTCCACAAAAGCTTTGTTGACCGTCAGATCCGCGCGGATAGTATTTTTAACGGTGATGGTCACATTCTTTCTGGGCGGTACTTTGATGTTCTGCGTGGTCGAAGCGGTCAGATTGAGAGCGCCGATGGCTGAGCTGTCATCACCGATCGGAGCGATCCTCTTATAGGTCGGGTGGAATATTTCGTTTATCGCATAGCCGGTTCCGGATGTAATTCTGATCGAATAGTTGCCATCGCTGTCGGACTGGCCTTCATTAGAGCCGTTCACCCCCGAAACTCTGACAACGGCTCCCGAAATCGGCGTGTCCGTCCCGCTGTTGTAAGCGTCATTTCCATTCACATCTTCATAGACTCTACCCGATAGGACCGAGACCGTGCCGGCAGTCGAGGGAGAGAAGTTGATGCTGGACTGACTGGCACCGGAGATCGTGACTGTCTGTTCCGTCATCGGACCAAAGCCCGGAACGAAACTGCCGACTTTCCACGTCCCGCTGTCCACATACAAGGTGTAATTGCCCGTGCCGGAGTCGGACATGGCGTCGACATGTCCAGGCGAATCCGTCCTGTAGGCATAGACGCCGGTTGAGACCGGATTGGTCCCGTCAGTCACCGTTCCGGTGATCGTATAGGAAGGCTTGGTCATCTTTATGATGAAAGTCTCCGCCGTGGCCGCCGTGGCCGAGCCATTGACATAATAGCTACCGCCGGAGACGACTACCGGGATTTCCTTCGACTGGCCGATGCCGGGAGAGAATGCTCCGACATTATATGATCCTTCCAAGACTTTGATCTCAAATGAACCGGAAGCCGCCGATTGAGTCCTATTGCCGGTCCCGCCGGACGGCGAATAGGCGTAAATCTCCGCGCCGGAAATGGCGTTTCCGGAAGCGTCCTGGAGCTTGCCCGCGATGGTCTTGTCGGCTGTCGAGATCGTGAAGATATGCGAGGTCGCGCTGGCGCCATTCACGGTGAAATTGCAGGCCGAAGGACAGCCGCTGACCATGACTTCGGCCGGTTTTGGCATTGCCCAATTCGTGGCCGGAGGCGGTCCGGAGAAGTCGCTACCGCCCTTCGGCATCGCCTGTCCTATTCCGATGCCCCACCGGCCGTTGACTTTCGGCAGATACAGCGTGTAGTCGTTGTTTATCGCTCCCGTTCCGGGCGTAACTGTTTGAACCGAGAATTTGCCGGGGCCGCCCGCGAATATGTCGAGCTGTTCACCGGCAATGAACGTGCCGGAATTGGCGTTGAGATGGACCGTGAAGCTGGCGGTGCTGGCCGCGTCGGCCGGCGTCAGGGTGATATTTTTAGTGATCACGCTCGTCGAAGTCGCCCTCGTCGGGAACGGCATGCTTTCTCCCAGATAATTCGTGGTCGTCCCGGTCGGGTCTATGAACGAATCGGTGCTGATGAAGTATTCGTTTCCGATACCACCCCCATAATTGTTCCCGACGAATTGGGAACCGACGGCTATATTAGTGAATGAATAAGTTCCGTTAGCCGCGGTCGTGGCGTCCATCATCCCGGTTTGCGGCGACATCATGTGCACGACGACGCCGCCGAGACCGGTAGTGCCGTCATAAGCCGAGAACACGGTGCCGCTTATGGTCGTCGTCGCTCCGCCGCCGGCATTGCCGCCGCCGATGTAGACCGGATTGGCATTGAACGACTCAAGAAGGGCTCCGGAAGGGTTCTTGGATTTGATGTCGATCGTGTATCCGGAGCTGTCCACGCCTTTCGGAATGGAAGGGTTCCTGATGTCGGCGACCGAGAAGTTCAGAAAATCATGAGTATCGGTAGCTCCGTTGAAAAGCTCCGAGCGCGTGGCCGCGGAAAGCGTCAGGGTGACCGTCTTAGTCGCGGAATCGATCGTAACCGAATTTATGCCGATCGTCCCCGGACCGGGGCCATTGATGTCCTTGTTCTGCGTATTGACGAAGGTGTTTCTCGCCGAAGTCGTGGCCGCACAACAAAGCGTGAAATCAGAAGTCGACGGAAAAGTGATGACTATCTGGCCGCCGGTCGGGATCTGCTTGGAAAGCGGCAATCCAAAACTGTAGGTGCTGGAAGCGTTGACCATGAGGCTTGACGGCCGGACTTCGACCGGCGGCATGAACCCGATGCCCGAGGCGCTGAAATCTTTCACTTCCCCGAAGGTGCTACCGGAGAACGAGCCAGGTCCGATCATGCCCATGCCCATTCTGTCGCCTCCGCCGGCCGCGCCGATCGTTCCCGTAAACGAGCTCGCAGTCATGGCATTGCCGGACAGATCCCTGATATTCACGACCGTCACGGTGAAGCTCGAGGCCGCGAGCCGCAGGCCCATAAGCCGGGCAGTCCTAGTCGAAGGGTCGTAAGATATGCTCTGGCCAGCAAGCGAGCTTAGCGTCGAAGTCGCGCCGCCTACCACCAGAGTATAGTTGTCCAAAGTCGAGGTGTCGGTGGAGTTCACCGACTCATTGAAGGTGATGGCCAGCTCGAATTCATTGCCATTGGCGAACATAATCGAAGGAGCCGTCGTGTCCGTATTGGAGGCTTCTACCGTCCACTGTTTGGTAACCTCGGCGATCGCCACGGCTGATACGTTTTTGATGCCAGTTCCCAAAACAAGCTGGATGGACTGCCCCAAAGGCAAGAGGTTCGCCGGAATGACATGGCCTTCCTTTGACGCGGGATCATATCTGACCACGCTTATGGGCAAGTTCGCACCGCCGGCGATCTTGAGCGTGACATTGACGGTCGTGACTGTCGTCGAATCCAGGGCATCGTCAAAGGTGAACATAAAATCGTTGGTCGAAACCGAGATGGTGCTTCCAGGACTGGGGAACACTCCGACCAGGGAGGGCGCGGTGGTGTCGCCGGCGGCATCGGCGCCGGTCGTGAATTTCGAGACATATGAAGTCGGCATGGGTACATTACTTAGATTCTTGACGCCGGTGCCGACCGTCAAGGTGTAAACAGTATTGACGGCAAGCGTTCCGGGAACAAACGTCAATACGTATTTGCCGGTAGTCGTGCTGAAAGCGAAACTCGTAAGGGCGATCGAAGTGCCGCCGCTCGATACGAGTGTGATGTTGCCGTTGGTGAAAGTCACCGTATTCATGTTTATCTGGCTGAATTCAACCGAGAGTTTCGCGATATTTTTGGGTATATTCGTGCCGCCCGGAAACGGGGTGGTTCCGATAACAAAGGGTGGTATCGTGCTGGTGAAGGTCTGGCCGGCGGCACCGGTAGTGGAAGTCGCGTAGTATGCCTGATTGCCGGCGGTAAAAGAATCCTGATCAAGACTCTTGCCCGAAAGGTCGGTCACGCCGCTTACGCTGAAAACATATGAAGTAGAGGGGCTTAATCCGCCGCCCACGACGCATTTCGCCGGCGGCTCGAAGTTGGTCGCCATGGTATTGTAGGACACGCTTTGGCACAAGTTCAATCCGGTCGGCGCGCCCGCGCTGACAAGCTTCAAGATAACGTTGGTCGTATTCACGCTCGCCGAATTCACCGGTAGATTGAAGCCGAAGCCGATGAAACTTAGGTCAGTTGGAACACCCGTCATGTTAGGGCCCGGGTAGGAACCTATGACTCGGAGAGATTCCTGATTGTCCATACTGCCTCCTTGGAACGGATACTCTACCGGGCTCTGGCTGTTTTGCGGTCCCGGAGCAGACTGGAGCTTTACATTGTTGCCGTTATGGTTGGTGTCCCAGCTGTTCCCCGTGTAGGCATCGGCGCCTCCAGCGGCCATGGCGGCGGCATTGGCGGTGGTGCTTGAGGCCAATCTTTCAACGCTTGAGCTCACATTGACCGCGTCCGAGGCGTCAGTCACGCATGCTCCGCCTTCGCAGTTGCCGGAAGGCTGGCCGCCCCAGCCGACAAAGTCTATCGCGCTCGAAGTGGCCAGTATGCCGGAAGAGGAAGTCGCGATGGCTATGCCTCCGTCTGGAATTATGAGATCGAGGGTGCTGGTGGCGAATACGGCATCAGGCTGGGCAGTGCCGCTGTAGCCGTATTGGGCCGCCAGAAGGAAGAAGCCGTGAGCCGGAATAACGCGCCTGTTGAAATTATAAGTCAGGCCGATCGGAGTAGAGCTACCGTTCCCGTAAAAGGTGTGCAGATTCAAAGGCAAATGGGACAAATCCACTGCCACGTCGCTCGGGTTGTAAAGCTCCACGAATTCGTCCGAAGCGTTGCCGGTCGTTCCGGCCCGCACTTCGCTCACCTTGATCGGTGCCGATTGATTTAGGGTAATTACCCTCGTTGAAGTGAAAGCTGATCCCAGTCCCGTGGAAGCCGAGGTGCTGGCAAAGTTGGCGTCAACCGCGAAATGGAAGGCGTGGCCGTTGGTGATGCCAGAAGCAGAGGTGGTCGTGGCCACGATGAAAAATTCCGCGCCGGTCGAGGTAATGGTCACGGCCGGAGACGCGGTAAGGACGATGAGAGTGCCGTCAGCGGCCGGATCAACGGCCGCGGCGCCGGTCACGAAAGTATCTTCGTTGACTTGAAATCCGGGATGCATCCCGGACTCTTTCCATAGGGATACCCTTTTCACTTCCCCTGCCCCAAGAGCGCCGTCGGCCAATAGTCTGAATCCGACCTTGGTGAGCGTATCGCTACCGGAAGATTGGGTGAGCCTGAACTGTCCCAAGGGAATGATGGACCCGCCTCCCACGGTAAGGCTCGGAGCGAAGAATCCGTCCATTATCGGACCTTGGACTTCTATGGCCGCCTGGGCTTTTGATACGCCGCCTAGGGCTAGAAACGAGATACTGAAAAGTAAGGCTACCGCGAAATATTTTTTATTCATAAAAAAATCAAAGAAACTGATAAAAGAAAGCCAAAAATTAATGGTTGGATTTCGCTTAAATTATAGCAATAGCGCAAAAAAATGGCGAGTTGATAACTTTTCTGTGCGGAGAGAGAGGGATTCGGTCACGGGTTTCCTCGCTACAGCTCGGAACCCGCGACCCCGACTCGCGGCTCGGCCTGCTGGCCTCGCACGCTCCGTCTTTCTCATCCCTCTCATCTCACGCAACGACGCCAGATTCGGAGTGCCGCATGGCACTCCTCATCTGTCGTTGCGGAGAGAGAGGGATTCGAACCCTCGATACCCTTTCGGATATA
>CAYITC010000008.1:0-9560 GCA_964366245.1 uncultured Candidatus Saccharibacteria bacterium | reverse complement strand
CCCCGTTGTTCGCGATTGGCCAGGTGCGCTTCCAGCGTATCAGCCAGTTGCTGTTCAGCAACCGCCACAGGTGGTTGTGGTACAACAGCCGCAGTACCAGCAGCCGGTGTACGGCTACGGGTTCAGCTCCGGATTCGTCAACGCCGTTCCGTTCGGTGCCGGTCTCATCATCGGCAACGCGCTGAATCGCTCCCACCGTGGTTACCTGGTAAGCGAATACGACCGCGGACATCGAGGTGGTGGACACCGCGGTCACTACCCGCAGGCCGGGTATGTGTACCCCAACGGGTACTACTACCCGAGACCAGTAGTTCCTTCCCGAGGGCATTCTTCTTCCGGTGGTGGCCGATCAGGTCGCCATTGAGACAGGGGTGTTTCCTCGTTCGATCCTGCCGCAAGGCTAGGATCAGATGCCCCCAGTGAGGCTCAAGCGAAGCGATTCGCGCGAGTTTCCTGGGGGTATTTTTATACGGTACTTGACAGATAGCTTTATAATATGGTACAATATTCAGTGTATGAAAACGGTGTCTTCTATCATGATAGACCCGGGAACATCGAGAAGCGAGAAGGTTCGTCTCCTCTCCGACTAGGTATCAGACTTCTTGGCAGAAGGAAAATCCTTTAGGGAGGCTATGAGCATTGTTGTGTTCAACAGATACAACGGAGTTTATAGAGGCCTCTATCGTGATGTAGCTTCTGATTTGAGGCTGCGATCAGCCAGGAGACGAGCAAATTTCGCGAGAAGGAGCCGGGAGAATCAGCTTTCCTTCAAGTTCTAGTTCCCGGAACGGAATGGATTATGAGAGGGCCGGACGCAAGTTCGGCCCTTTTTGCACCTCTGTTCAGGGCTTATTTTTCCTTGACAAAATACTCCAAAAGTGCTATCATTTTAAGTAGTTAGAATATGGTGTTCGCCCTACGACGGACATTCACAATCACATAAATCCGTCACTCTAAAGTGACAAACCCAAAGTTATGAAATTACCGAAACGGTCAGGTGGCTACGAAATTAGAGGTGATTTGCACGATCTCATATCGCTCGCCTTAGTGCTTGCGATCGGAGCTTTCTTCGGATGGGTAACTAACAAAACGATCCTACCGGACTACCAGTGGGAATCGTACATGTTCGGCGCAGTGGTGTGGACAGTGATCCTGTTCTTCACCCCGGCGATCGACATGTTCGTTATCTACCCCAGACAAAATTACTCTCTCGCGCTGGAAGACCCGTTCCGTAGAAAGCCCGTGCTGGATACGGATAAGAAACTGACGGGGCCACAACCGACGAAGACGATGCGAGTCATTATCGGCCCGCGCGTCGCCGGCAAACTTCCCTGGCAAGGCATTGTCCAGGGGAAGGTCATCCATATGGTGAGGGCCATCAACATCGGCGGCAACCTTGAATGCCAGACGGAAGAAGGAATCAAGGTTTTTGTGAAATGGCTCATCTATTTGACCGCCATTGCACGAGAAGACTGCGTCATGAACTTGATCCGAAACGACGAACAAGCTGTCAAAGGTGAGTTCGAAGCCAAGGCCAAAGGATTTATCCTTCGTTTCGTTAAAACGCTATCGTATGATGATTTGTTTTTTGTGGCCGGAGACGACCACGACGACAATGAACAGACGATGCCGCTTCCTTCAGGACAAGTAAAACTCCGGGAAAAGTTCAGGAACCTCTTCGGAGGTCCTGACATACTCTCGGATATTGAAGTCCACAACGGCGTGTATTCCGGTGAACCGTTGATTGAGGGGATCACTCCCCACCCGGACTACATGGCGGCAGTGCAAGCCAAGGCTATCGCTGAAAAGCATCGCGAAGCCATTGATGCATACACGGTCGGTACCCCAGAAAAACCTGGGATGCATCGGGATGTAGCCGCCAACTTGGCGGCAAGCGACCGAGGCAAGCCGATGCCTGCGAACTACTACAACCTAGAAGGTATGAAGAAAGGCGCCCGATTCTGGATCGGCGCTGGCAACCAACGAGGGTAACCTCGGAAAGGAACTATGACGGAAGACACCCTGATAGTCAGTCCCAAAGAAGGCGTAAAGTCAGTTTCTGGGACTACCCCCGGAGAAGGAACTAAAAAATCCTTCTTCTCACCCTCACGAATCGTAGGCCTGTTCGTTCTGGCCCTGCTTTTCGTCTGGATTGCCAATCACTACCGCGGCAACAAAGAAGTGCGTGAACTCGAGCTCGCTCGCGCCCGGCTCATTGAAATGCAGGCGCGTGCGGCTAAAGATGAAGGCGGATCGAAATCCGCTTCGACGGCAACCATCCAATGGCAGCCGGTCTACGGCCACTTCGTTGTCCGCGCCGGTAAGGTCAGAGCCTATACCCTCAATGATGACGGAAAACGGCCTGGCGAGAATCTCTTCGTGGTGCCCGCAAGGTGCATCACGTACGGGAAGCTCGTCAACGGACGAGAAGCCGGGATTTTCCCGGCAGATCCCACGGCGGCAACCAAGCCGTCAAAGATTGAGATCAACCCGCTAGCCCGAACAGTCGGGTACTACGCGCCGGAATCAACGGAGGATGAAATATTCCTCTTCGTATCTACACCGGAGATACAACCTCCCGCAGATTTCATCTGGCGAGCCGCTCAAACGGTCCCCCACTGAAGATAGTGCGGAGCTAGCACATTGCGAGTGGCCGCGCCGTTGGATTGGAAACAATTCAGCTGCGCGGCCTCTTTTTTTACGCGTCTTATCCGGATTTTTCCGGTCTTCTCATATTCTCTACTGAAACCCCTTAACCGTATTCGAGATGATGTATATGATCCCCCAGGCCGAGAACATGATGAACATACCAATGACGCCGGAGAGCATGCTCCATCTGCCTTTCCTGTGCGCCTCGGCATCGGCGTCGTGAATGATCATCTGGATGACCCCGTAGACGAATACGACTGTCGCGACGGCAAAGGCCAGCATGACAAGCGGCTTGATGACATTGGTTATTATCGGGTTCAGCACATTGCCGAAGGCCGCGGCGTTACTGGCCGCGGCGCTCTGGTCCGACATATGCGCTGGAGAAAATATGCCTGGCATGTCCAAAAGCTTATTGGACTATTGGAGGAATGGGATTGACAGGATAATTCTGGGCCGGAGCGTTCGCACCGGTTGTTCCGAAGGTATTCGTAAGTATTGCCACAAGCCCCCAAATGGATAAGATGACGGCCAGACCGACGATGCCCCAAAGAATGCCCTTCTGGTATTCACCCCTTTTCTCGCCACTGGCGTGGATGATGAACATCAGGACATTGTAGATGATGAATATAACCGCGATAGCGATAAGGACGCCGATAATGGTATTGCCGATACCTATTGTCTTAGCGGACAGTTCGTTGATGTTTCGGACCGGCGCTTGTTGGGCCAAGGCAATCGCCGGCGCAAAGGCTATGATTGACGCTATGAACTTTTTCATGCTAATAATTGGTGATTTTTTTAATAAATAAACATTGCTAAACGACAATTGCAAGCTGGGCTAAGTATAACGGATAAAGGGATTTAATTGAATGGGCACTTGTGGATTACCTAATCGGCGCCTGGAGAAGAAGGGCGGGATGGATTTTTCAATATAAGGTTATTTATACTGCCCTGCGCGTTTATCTCACCCCTAATATCATCCGTCCAAAACGTGTTCCTTAAGATGTACACCAGCCCCCAGATGGACAAAATTACGGCCAGACCGACGATGCCCCAGATCACTGCCATCTGTGACTCCTTTCTTTTCGCGTCGTCTGAATGTCGGATGAATTGGACGGCATTCCAAACGATGAATATGACGGCCAGCGATACCAGGAGCCAGACTACGGCGCTGACCAGGTCATCGATTTTCCATATGAGCGAATTTGCGTCGGTTATCATGTTGATATGATTATTTTTAATTTTAACGCGGGAATATGTTGCTAAAATCGGCCCAGCTTCCGGGATTGCCTCTACCCTGCCCTACTCCGAAAACCGTATTTCCGAGGATGTTCACGATGCCCCAGAGCGACAGTATCACGAAGAAGCCGATGATGCTGTACATCACATAGAGGCCGGCCTTTTTCCTGTCCTCGTTCGGCAGGATATAGTATCTGATGACCTGTACGACGAATATAACCACGGCCACGGCCATCAAGAGGAAAAGCACCTCGGTCAGGATACCTACTACCTTGGTCATGACGATCGAAAGCGTATCAGTCGTTGCCGCGTGGGCTATATTCGGTAAAAGTAGATTCATGTTTTTATATTAATTTCCGCGGATCGCGTTGTTGGCGTTCTCTATGACTCTGGGGCTCACCGTACCGGTCGCCTCCAAGGTATTGATGACGACGGTCACTATGATTCTAGCACCTATTACGATGGCCACGCCGATCACTATCCACAGGAGCCAATTCTTCAGTTCCTTCATCCTTTCCGGCTTTCCCTGCGCCAGCACGAACTGCAGGCCGACCCAGATGAGCATCAGAACCGCCAGCAGAACGACTAGATATGAGAATATCTCAAGAAAGCCCTGGACCAGGCCACCGACGCTGTTGAACTTCGGATCCAGGGGATTTTGCAGATAGAAAGTACCTGATCCCCTGTTGGTAGTACCAGAAACCGTAGTTGGAGGAGAATTTGTTACAGTACCGCTCACCGTTGTTGCCGGCGCGCCGGTTACCGTTCCACTTGGTGGAGTAGTTGGGCTTGTATCGGCATTTGGCGCAGTCGGCACAGCGGTACTGCTGTTTTCATCATTATCAGGATTGCAATCAGGATCATATGGGTCACTTGGATCACACTGCGCAAATGCAAAAGTCGGAACCGCCAAAAGTATTATGGTAAACAAGATTAGAAGAACACGCGCTGATTTTAAAGTTTTTCTCATTGTTTTATTGCATATACGCCGAGCCGGCCGGGGTCAGCCATTTCAGGATCTGGAAGACGATGAACCAGGCCGTGAGCATGATTATAAAGCCCCAGAAGATCTTTGGGAATATGCTCTTGGCCTTCTTGATATTCTCCTGGGTGCCGGTGATGTAGAGGAAACCGGCGTAGGCGAAGCCGATCATGGCGGCCAGGACGCCGATGACGATGGCGGCATTTATGAGGAACTGGATCTGGATCATAAGGCCGCGAAAATCGCAGGGCACATAATCATCCCTATGGGGAATATTGGCCCCAGCCGGCCCGTCGCACTGCACCAGCTTGAATGCGCCGAATGGGCTAGTCGGGCTCTCTGTAGACTGGTTCAGATTGACCGGAGGGACGTTGTCAACGGCGTAAGCAGTGCCGCCAAGAGACAAGAGGAAGATGACAAGAATGGTTAGAATCGAGATTTTTTTTGACGCGAGATCCATATATATTACTGACCCGCCGCCTGCCGCAGGACGACATCGTAGCGGTCGGACGCGTCATTCAAGGCTTGGTATATCGACTTCTGGCCGGATGTTATGGCCTGGATCATCCCGCCGAAGATCTTGCTTGATTGGGCCGGATCGGCATCGCGCCAGGTGCGCGAGATGAGAGCGCCGACGTTGAACATGGCTACATAGGGATCCGTGGTTCCGGCCGCGATGATATCGCGGGCAACGGACGGCAGGTATGTCAGATTGGAGATATTCACCAGATATTTTGGCATGGTCAAGGTCGCTATGGCCTGGAATGCGGCGTTGGCGATCCTCGACTGCCTGACGATGGAGAAACCGTAGAGCTTGCCGTAGGCGGCAGTCACTCCGCCGGTACGGAACTGCGGCAGGGTCGAGACATCGAAGTTCAGGTTCAGGTTCTTGTTGCGCAGGGCGAAGAGCTCCCCGGCCAGACCGAAATATGTCGCCAGCTTGCCGGAAACGAAGGCCGTTTTGGAATCAGGCCAGCTCCTGTTCCAGGAATAATTCTCGCTACCCGGATTGACGAATTGGGTGAAAAAAGTCACGGCCGGCACCGGGCTCTGCGCTCCACTCTGTTTGAGCTTGCTCGAAACGGCGCCGTAATCATCGACCGCGGTTATGGGATTGCCCGACTGCAGGATCAGACTGCCGAGGAGCTCGCGGGCATTGGTGACGTTGCCGAAATCGCCCATGGCCACGGCGCTCTTGGTCACCGTGCCGTTGTCGTCCTTGACGGTGAGCTTTTTGTTCAGCTCTTTGAATTCATCCCAATATTTCGGCGGCACGGCGATGCCGGCGGCATTGAACGTATCGCGATTCCAGTACATGACCATCGGATTCACCGAGAACGGGATCCCGACGATGCCGTCAGGCCCGAGATATACTCCGGCCTCGTCGATGAACTGGTCCAAGAATGTCCTCCGCGGAAAGACCGAGTAAGGTATCGGCGTGAGCTTGTCCTGCGTCGGCAAGATCATGTCGGCCGACACCAATATGGCATCGGGGCCGCTACCCCTGGCCAGTGCCGCCACGAAGTTGTTCAGGAATTCCGCCTGGTTGTGCTCGACATAGGTTATTTGGAGCTGTTGCGGCAGGGTATTGTTGACTTGCATCACATATTGATCGAACTTGTCCTTCGGAAAAGTCCCCCAGAAGATCATGGGCGGCAGCTGATTTTTCCCCTGACTGCCCTTATACGTCGCGAACAGGGCCACGCCGGTGATGATGAAGATTGTAAAAACGATCAGGATTATTATTTGGAATTTGGAGGTTTTCATGAAGTTCGTATGGTAAAATTCGCGCTCATCAGGTTCGCGCCAGGATCAGTCCATAATGACTATTCCCCGCCGGAAATGACTGCTCGAGCTTGAATCCGTTCTTCTCGAACAAGGTTTGGGCTTTGGCGGCCGAAATGATCGTTCCCCGGGGTATGTGGCTGGCTTCGTTCCATTCTATGACCAGGATCTTGCCGCCCGGCTTGACGAGCCTCTTGACCTCAAGGGCAAAATCGTCTTGCTTGGCGACCTGGATGAGGATGTTGGACACGATGGCCCTGTCGGCGATGGCATCTTTGAGCTTGGTGCCGCCTATCTTCTCGGCATTGCCCCAGACGACCTCGATATTCTTCAAGCCTTGAGCCAAGGCCACGGAGCGCAATCGCTCCAGGAGATTCTTTTGGACATCGACTGCGTAGATTTTGCCGCTGGCGCCCACCCTTTTTGCCGATTCGATCGAATAGAATCCGGAGCCGGCCCCCAAATCCACGACCTTCATGCCGTCAGTGACGCCGAGCTTGGCGATATTTGCCGCGGGATCAGAGAACATGGTCCTATGATTTTAGCACGAATCAACATGTTCATGTCGTGGCTGTTGTGGATAGAACAGACACTCTGCGTACTCATGACGAGACATCCGCAGACGATTTTCAGCAGAAAATCGTCGAGGACTAGAAAAAGTCCTTGCAAGGACTTTTTCGTGTCGAGTGGTGAGTACGCAGAGTGTCTGTTTTCTATTAAAGACAGATAAGACTCGCAAGCGAATCCCCTTCGCGAAGCTTCATGACCCGGACCCCTTGGGTGGCGCGGCTCAAGGTCGGGATCTCCTTAAGATCGACGCGGATGACTTGCGATTTCTTCGACATGGCCACGACTTCCTCGTCGAGATCGGTCACGACGCGCGCGGCCATGAGAGACCCCGTTTTGGCGGTCACATTCATGGTGAGGATGCCGGAACCGCCGCGCTTCTGGACTTTGTATTCGGAAAGCTCGGTCTTTTTGCCGTAACCGTTGGCGCCCAAGACGAAAAGCATCGGATTTTTAGCATCTTTAGAGACGACATCGGCGGAAATGACATCGTCGGCGGCAATAGCTTTTTTCTTGTCTTCCTCGGCCAGGCGTATGACGCGCACGCCGCTGGCATTCCTGCCCATTTCGCGGACATCAGCCTCTTTAAAACGGATAGACTGGCCTTCCCTGGTGGCGATGACGACTTCATCGGATTTGTCTACGAATGATACCGAAATCAGCTCATCACCACTATCCAGCGAGATGGCGATGAGGCCGGAGCGGCGCACATCTTTGAAATGCTTGGCCGACGATTTCTTGCCCGTGCCGTTCTTGGTGACCATCATGAGCGAAAGCCCATCGGCCTCTTTCTTATTTTTCGGCATCGGCAGAACAGAGGTGACACACTCGCCGTCGGCGAGAGACAGGAAATTCATGATGGATTTGCCCTTGGTGGCGCGCTTGCCTTCCGGTATCTCGTGCATCTTTATCTGATAAGCCTTGCCCTTGTCGGTAAAGAAAAGCAGGTCGTTGTGGGTAGTGGCATAGACAAGGTGCGATATGAAATCCTCTTCCTTGGTGTCGAGATCTATGACGCCGATGCCGCCGCGCTTTTGCTTCCTGTATTCAGAAGGATCGGTGCGCTTGATGTAGCCGCCTTTGGTCAGCACCAGCACGGACTCTTCGTCGGCGATGAGGTCTTCGACGCTGAATTCCTTGACGCCGTGCTTCACGACCTTGGTGCGGCGTTCGTCGCCGTATTTGGCTTTGATTTCGGCGAGTTCGGTCTTGATGATGGCGCGGACGCGCTTCTCGCTGCCCAAAATGCCTTTCAAGTCCTCGATGAGGGTCTGAACTTCCTTGAGCTCGTCGAGGACTTTCTTGCGCTCGAGGCCGGCCAGCTTGACTAGGCGCATCTCGCAGATCGCGGTCGCCTGCAGATCGCTGAACTTGAACTTCTTCATCAGGCCGGCGTGAGCCTCCGGCGCGTCTTTCGAGGCGCGTATGAGCGTGATGATCTCGTCTATATGATCGAGCGCCTTCTTCAAGCCGAGGAGAATATGCTCGCGGGCCTCGGCCGCATTGAGATCGAATTGGGTGCGGCGGCGGATGACTTCTATGCGATGAGCGATGAATTCTTGGAGGATTGACTTGAGGCCGAGAGTCTGCGGCACGCCGCTTACTAGCGCCACCGTGTTCATATGGAACATCTCTTCGAGCTGGGTGTGCTTGTAGAGCAGATTTAGGACCTTTTCCGGGTATGAGCCTTGCTTCAAGTCGATGACGATGCGCATCTCCTTCGCCGATTCGTCGCGCAGGGCTTTGACGCCTTCGATGACCTTTTCACGCACCAGGTCGGCGATCTTGATGATGAGCTCGCTCTTGTTCACGCGGAATGGGATCGAGGTGATGACGATCTGATATTGGCCTTTCTTATCTTCGGTTATCTCGGCTTCGCCGCGCACGGTCATGCCCCCGCGGCCGGTCGTATATGCGTGATGGATGTCTTTCTCTCCGTAGACGACGGCGCCGAGCGGAAAATCAGGGCCTTTGATGAACTCGAGCACGTCCTCGGTCGTAGCCTCCTTGTTGTCGATAAGGTGAATCGTGGCGTCAACGATCTCGCCCAGATTGTGCGGAGCGATGTTGGTGGCCATGCCGACGGCGATGCCAAGCGTGCCATTCAAAAGCAGATTCGGCACGGCGGTGGGCAGAACTGAAGGCTCTTTCTTCGTGCCGTCGTAGTTGGGTCGGAATTCAACCGTATTCTTGCCAATGTCCCGCAGGAGCTCGGCGGAGAGACGGGACATGCGGGCTTCGGTGTAGCGCATGGCGGCGGCCGGATCGCCGTCCACGGTGCCGAAGTTGCCCTGCCCCTGGATGAGCGGATAGCGCATGGTGAAATCTTGTGCCATCTTCA
>CAYITC010000007.1:0-10808 GCA_964366245.1 uncultured Candidatus Saccharibacteria bacterium | reverse complement strand
ATGCCATGGCATTAGCGCTTTCGGTTCTGGCTTGTAGAACTTTGAGCAGGCGAGACAGCTTCTTGGTGGCGACCCCGATGCTATACTCTGCCGCGCCATAATATACATAGGCGATGCCATTTCTCTCGACGAGCCCGCAGGGGAAGACCACGTTGTTCGTCACTCCTTTGCGCTCATAATCCTCCTCCGGCTCCAAAAGAGGCATGGCAGTCCGTGCTCGGACGATCGTAGGGTCGATGAGATCTAGGAGCACGGCCCCGACTCTATAGGTGGTGCTCCGTGAGACCCCGTGGTACAGGAACAACCAGCCGGCCTCGGTCTTTATGGGCGGGGTCGAAATGCCAACCTTGCCGCCGTCCCACATTCCGCGCCTGGGCGAGATTATCTCGATGCATTGAGTTATGCGTTCCTTGGAGAAATCGAGCGACTTCACGAAATCGGCGCATACGCTCTCGCCCACCCGATGGAATATCATATAGTTGCCGTTCACCGTCTCCGGCAGGATGACCGCGTCCTTGTCGGCTACGCCCGGCGGCGTGAGTGCTTCCGGTTTGGACCAGGCGCTCCATTTCCGGTCCAAAAAATCTTGAGTGCCGATCGAGGTTACGGCTACGCGCGGCGTGCTACCGTCAAAGCCGGCGTATGTCATGTACACTTTTTCACCGATCCGCACCAAACGCGGATCCTCGCAGCCGTAATTGCCCCCAGGACGATTTGGGGAATCGCCGCCGCCGTCTTTTCTGGTCTCGAAGTCGGCTTTTGGAAAGTACGCCGGCTTCTCACTGCGGAAATCTATGGCAAAACCGTCGCTTGATTCGGCATAGCCAAAGGTCGAGATATTTCCCTTGGCCACGGCCCTATATAAAAAACAAGTCTTATTTCCTATGTCTATAGCCGCTGGATTCATCGTTCCTTCCGATTCCCAGAAGACGTCAGGCCTTGGGATCATGATCGGATTCCCGGGGAACCGGGTCACGATCTTCTTTTCATCGCCGGTCAAGCTCCCGAGCAGGTTCTCGAGCGGAATGGTCGCTAGGGCGCAGTACGTATCAGTGGCACCGTAGTATATCTCCAGCTTATCGCCGCGGATGAGCGCGCCGCTGGGGAAAATGGTATGGGAAACATGGCCGACCTCTTCATAATATGCCTCCGGCACCATGAACGGCCCTTTGGTTCGGCCGATGATATGCCGCGGATTTTTCAGGTCAAGAAGAAGGATCTCGAAGCCGAAGACCTGGTCGCTTCTGCCATAGCGTTGCATGTGGCAATATAGCACCAGCCAACCTTTGTCGGTTTTTACGGGAGGGGCGCCGAGTTCCAGATGATCGTCGTCTTGCCGGCGTATGTTCAGTTTGTGAGAGTCGAGGTTCGCTTGCCATTTATCCCAATATTCCGGCGACCACATCTCCTCGGGAGAATCGAATTCGGCATAGCATATGTCGGATGGTTTCCTGTCGGTATTCACGGTAAGGAGCGCCGCCATCCTGCCGTTTATTTTTTCCGGGAAGAGCGCCATGGCCTTTGCGTTGAATGGAGTGACGAGATGCCTCTGGTCCACGGAGAAAAGATCCTTGGAAAGGGCGACCGCGACCTTTATGTTGTCCGCGGAAAAAGGATAGCCGCCCAGAGCCGTATAGAATATGTAATAAATGCCGTCGAGCTTGGTGACGTGCGGATCCTCGCAACCGTATGAATCAAAATCCGCGCCCGGCGAGAGCAAGATCCTCCTGTCTTCATAACGAAGCCCGTCGGATGAGCTTGCCCTGGCGATGACCGACATGGGCAGGTGAGATTCCTTGAGCAGATCCGGTTCGGACATCGCCCGGTAGACCATCACTGTTTTTTTGCCCACAACGACTGGACAGCCGTTGAAGGCCGCCGCGGTTTCCCACGGGTGCTCTTTGACGGGCGAGAGAAGGGGGTTGGATTCTGAACGGGTGACAGTGAACATTTTATATTATCTTGCCGTATGTTTTTAGCCACATGAGGAGCGGGTCCAGGGGCGTCTCGGCCACGCAGGTGTTTCTGTCTCCGCCGCCGTAATATACGAAAAGTTTGCCGTCTTTTATGACCGCGCCGCTGGCATAGACCACTCCGGGCTTGCCGTCATTTTCGTAGGGCATGTCAGGCGAAAGAATCGGTTGTGGCGCGCGATAAAGCACCTTTGTAGGATCATTCAGGTCCAAAATCATCGCTCCGACCTTATAACCGACGACCTTATCGGGGTTTCTTTTGTCAAAAGCGTGATATAGGAGCAACCACCCAATGTCCGTCTTCATTGGCGGAGCTCCCGCCCCCCGCACGAAATTGTCCCAATAGCCGGCCCGGCTCTTATCCTCATAGCCGCCTCCGCCATGGTCGCCGACAGTCTCTATCTTCGGCGCCATTTCCGGACTGTCTACATAAGCTATCATGATTTGCGGAGCGATGCCGTGGAGGATGGCGTATTTACCACGGATCTTTCCCGGGAAAAGCACCCAATTCTTCGCGCGCGAGCTCGGCGGCGAAATGATCACCGGCTTTTTCCACTTCCATTCCTCTTTCTTCATATCCTCTTCTTTTATGGACGTGAGGCCGATGCGCATATTGTTCCAGCCCTCGAAAGCCGTATAGGTCATGAATATCCGATCGCCAATCTTGACCACTCTAGGATCTTCGGCGCCGCCCCAGCCTCCGCCGGAAGAGTGGGCGGACAAATCATACCGGTACGGCGGGTCTATCTTGCTCGCCTCCGGCATGCCGTATCCGCACCGCGGTTCATAGACCGGATATTTGGAACGATTGTCAAAGCTCCTGCCGTCCCTGGAAGTGGCATGACCGACCCTGGACAATCCGTCCCGTCCGATAGCCCGATAGAAAAGGTGCACCATCCCGTCATTATCCTTGACGGCCCCGGGATTGAAGGTGCCTTCCGATTCCCAGTCCTTGTGCGGCGATGGTTTTATGATCGGATTCTCCGGATGGCGTTTGAGAGCGTCGTATTTTGATGGTCGCCGCGCCCGCGAGATCCTGGCGATTCGAACCACGGCGTAGCATATGGCAAAAATGGCCAAAGCGGCGAGAAAGATCAAAAAAAAGCCTGTGTCTAAGATCGGTCTCATGATCGTCCATACTTGTCCTCGAGCCTTACGATGTCGTTCTCGTCGAACTCGCCGAACGACAGCTCCAGAAAAACCAGCCGATCTATGCCGGCGCTTATCCTATGCTGGGCCTGCTTCGGTACATGGCAGGAACTGCCGGCCTCGAGAGCTATCCTCTCCGTTCCGATCCTGGCCGTGCCGCTTCCGGAAATGATCAACCAGAACTCCTCTCTTTTAATATGATATTGGAGGCTCAAAGCCTCTCCGGAATTGACGGTGATGATCTTCACCATGCAAGGTTCCTCGATCCCGCGCGTCAGCCACAATTCATTGCCCCAGGGCCGGTCTTCCCTATGTAGTTTTGGGACGCTCATATCCTATATTATACCCAAAAAATCTGTCCCTGTCAGTTTTGAACAGGCGGTTGGCTATGTGGCTGATGGTATAGGTTATGAAAAAGGCCGAGGCGACGTCGATGGAATAGTGTATATGTCCCAAAAGCACGACGATGCCGAAGAATATCGAAGTGATCACGCAGAATATACGCAGTCCCTTCTTATTCCAGAAGATTAAGCCCAATAAGAACGGCAGACCGGTATGGCCGGAAAAGAAGAGATCCGAACCGGACGATAGGATGAACGAAAACGTCGGGTCAATGCCCAGAAATCCGGCAATCCAATTCGCGCCTGGCAGGGTCATGGAACTTTGATCCGGAAACGGCCCGAGATGAGTCATGCTTACGAAACCGGCTCGAATGAGCACGAATAAAGCGACGCTTTTCAGGGTAAAAGGGAGTTTTTTCGGGTCGCTTAAAAGGAAAAAAGCCAAAACCACCCAAAATATCAGCGGACCCCAGATGAATAGGGAATCTACGTTGAAAACGGGAATGTTTGACAGAATGATGTCGTCGACGTAATTGCTGGCCCGCTTGAACGCGTAGAGAGCGCTGAAGTAATTTACGATCAAGGAAAGCAAAAGAAAAGCGAAGCTTGCCACGAACGAGTGGGCGGAATTCCGATCAGAAAAAAGCTCTTTATAGCGTTCTTTGATGGTCATGGAGGCCACGGCGGGAATCGAACCCGCGTATAGCTCTTTTGCAGAGAGCCGAATTTCCACTTTTCTACGTGGCCCTACGGGAATCGCGGACGAATCCCGCCTTAAATCCTACATTGTTTTTGACACCTCGTCTAATCGCTGGCGGTTCTTCTCGCCCCTGTCTAGGGCGACCTCGAAATAGGGGACGCGCATGAGCCTGGCTTTGCTCATGACATGAGCCCGGAACTCGGTCAGCTGTCTATGCATGAACGATAGTGCCGCTTCTTCCTTCTGCTCCGGCATAACCGTGACAAGCAGTCTGGCCTTGGAGCCGTTTTTCAGGATCTCGACTGCCGTGATGGTGATGAGCGATTGCCTGTTCGATTCGCGGGCAAAATAATCGCCGGCCAGCTCGCGGATCAACTCTCTCAATTTTTCATCCCGGGCGATCATGTCGGAGATCTCTCTACTTCTTCTCTACGGTCTTCACCGCTTCGATCTTATCGCCTTCGGCGATCTCGGTCTTCGACTCGATGAGCGTGCCGAACTCATAGCCTTCGCGCACTTCGCCGACGCGCTTCTTTTGCTGTTGCAGTTCGCGAATAGTACCCTTGCCGATCTCGGTGTCGCGGCGCATGATCCTGACCGAACTGCCGCTTTCGAGAACGCCTTCCTGGACCTTGCCGCCCACGACCTGGCGATCTTTTTCCTTCGAGAATATAGCCGCAATCTTGGCCCGGCCGGTTAGTTCCTCCGCGTATTCCTTGGGCACTTTGGAAAGCAGAGTAGCCTTCACGAATTCAGAGAGCTCGTAGATGATCTTGAAAGTCTTTACCTGGAGCGGAATGGCGGAGCGTTCGATGATGGCCGCGGCCTTTTTGTCCGGCATGACGTTGAAGCCGAGGATGATGATGCTGGGGTCGCCGATGGCGAATTTGACGTCGTTCTCGCCTATCTCGCCTATTCCTTTTGATACGATCTTGAGCTGGACTCTGTCGTGCTTGATCTTGGCCAACTCGTATTTTACGCCGTCGAGCGAGCCGTTGACGTCGGCTTTGATGACAATGGGAAGGGTGACGATAGTAGGCTCATCCTTGGCTCCGGAAGCGAGAGGTAATTTGGATTCGGAGACACGGGTCCTCGCCTGTAGGCTCGGCCCTATGTCTCGGAAATTATCTGCCGGAAATTTTTCCAAGGACGATCTGAAGGATCGCCTGCGAGATGTCTCCTCACCCAATTTACCTCTCGCTTCTCTTGCCAGCTTCTCGGCTTCCTTCTTTGAATCTACTGTTCTGAAGGCAGCCCCACATTCGGGAATGACGCTCCAGCCGACGATAACGACGGGCATGGTGGCAGAAGCGTTCTCGATCTTCGCGCCTTTGAAATCCTCTATATAGCGCACAGGCGAGAATGAATTGCCGGCAATTACGAATGAGCCGGTTCCAAGCTTACCGTTCTTTATTAAGAGCGTCGCCGAAATACCCTCGCGGATGTTCATCTCCGATTCGACGACGACGCCTTCGGCAGGCACCGTGAGATCAGCTTTTAGGTCGCTCATCTCGGCCATAAGATTTACCATTTCCAGAAGCTCCGGTACGCTGGTTCCGTTCAACGCGGAGATCGCTACGCAAGGAATATCTCCGCCCCAGCCCTCGACGTATATCTCATTTTCGGCCAGGGAAGTCTTTGTTTTGTCGATATCGGCGTTGGGTTTGTCGATCTTGTTTATGGCCACGACGTAGGGGATTTTGGCGGTTTTTATTTCCCGGTAGGCCTCGAGGGTCTGCGGCTTCACGCCGTCTTCGGCGGAGACGACAAGGATCGCGATGTCGGCCGCCTGCGCGCCGCGTTCACGAATGGAACAGAATGCTTCGTGCCCGGGCGTGTCCAGGAACGTAATCAGATGTTTCTTATTGTCAGCCCCGGCGTATTCAGCCTGATATGCGCCGACATGCTGGGTGATGCCACCGGCCTCTCCGGCGACGATGTTGGTCTTACGGATGTAGTCGAGAAGGGTGGATTTGCCATGGTCAATATGGCCCATGACTACGACTACGGGAGAACGGCGAACCAGATTGTGCTGGCTTTGTTTGGGCATAGTAATAGAGCCATAATAGCAGATTAGGGGCTTATTTGCCTCTGCTTGACATTTAGGTATTAAATATGCTATAATTTTGGCCAGAAAAAGCAATAGCGAATCGAGACCACGCTTCCGACCCCGCACTAACACTGCGGGGTTCGTTTTTTATAGAGGCAAGGGAGGAGATTTATCACTTCAGGCACTTTTTTTTCGTATTGCAAAAACGGGTCATTTTTGTCCAAAATCACGGCTCAAACTCGTGACAAAAAATCGCATTTTTGCAATTAGAAAAATCGAGGAATCGGATGACCTCAGCTCGTACCCAATCGCATGCCCTTGTGCTTTTTATTTATCTGGTTACTCCAACCCCTTATTCGCCTCCTCGACGGCCTTTTTTTCTTCGTCTGACAATTCGTGCAGGGAAGCGCCGGCTTTGAGGGGTTTGCCGAAGACGCTCACATGATCGCGCGAATAGAGGCTGGAGATGAGCACGCCGTCGCCGTCTTCATTCATGAATGCCGTGGCGAAGCTCTGATTACCGCCTTCACCGGAGCCGTGCCACGGGTTGAAGCGGACGGTGTGCACGGACTTGACGCTCTTGCGCAGACGCTTCTCGACTTTGGCCAAATAGTTTTCTAGTTCGGCTCGGAAAGACTTGAGCTCGCCGAGCTCGCCCTTAAGACTTTCCAGCGAATCGCCGACATGCTGGGAGTCTATCCCGATGAGGAATCGGCGGAGCTTCAAGTGCATGGAGATGACTACGCCGATAAGGATAAGGACGGCAATTGAAAGGATCGCTATCGCACTCGAGGTTTGGTTGTTGAAAATACCAAAGACTGTTTCCATGGATGGATTTTATCATATTTCACATTACAAAACATTTTTAGCTACTTGTGAGCTTGTGCGATTTTTTACCGGAGTTAAAATTATGCGTAATGATAACTGCCGATATCAGATTATATGTCATGTAAATTAATATAATATATGAATACTAATCAGACTTCAAAAACAGTAACTCTTGAGGCGGTTTCAATCACACTTGAGTCTATAACCCAAGCAATAGCAAGGCTTCCTACTCGCGAAGAGATGAATACATCGATAAATACATCGATAAATACGGCGATTGACCGATCCATAGAGGAATTTGCAGGGATGGTCAGTCGCGGTTTTCTTGAGTCGAGGGCTGACCTAAAGGAGTTCAAAAGCGAAATGTCAGAGTTTAGAGTTGAAATCATTGACAGGTTTGACACACTCGAGCAACACTTTGGCGGGCTCGAGAAAAAATTCGACGCGGTACAGGCCACCGTTTATCGTAATCACGAAAATCGTATACGGAGACTAGAAGCGAAATTCGAACCGGCATGAAGCGGATTTACCTGGATTACGCGTCTCTCACGCCTATAGATGGGCGCGTTTTGCGTGAGATGAAAAAATATAGCGGATTTATCTACGCGAATCCTTCTTCATTGCACAAAGAGGGAGTAGCAACAAAAAAAGCCATGGAAGAGGGGCGCAAAAGGATAGCCGAGTTTTTAAATGCCCATGCCGACGAGATCGTTTTTACATCCGGCGGGACGGAAGCAAATGGGTTGGCGATGGAGGGCTCTCTCTGGGCGGCGCATCGATCTGGGAATGCGAAACCACACATGATAACGACAGCCATTGAACATTCCTCGATAATGGAAACGGCGAATATGCTTGAAAAACATGGTGTGGAGATCACGCGGTTAAAAGTAAATTCCACCGGCCTGATTGATCTCAATGAACTTAAGAAAGCGATCAAGCCGAGCACCTTCATGGTTTCGATCATGACGGTAAATAACGAGATTGGGTCGGTGCAGCCTATTCGAGAGATTGCCAAGATTGTTAGACATGCTCGGGCACATGTGACTAAGTCAAACTATCCGCTATTTCACACCGACGCGGCGCAAGGGGCAATGCATACAAGCCTGAACGTCGAACAGTTAGGCGTTGATCTTATGACGATTGATTCCAGTAAAGTCTACGGGCCTCGAGGAGTGGGCGCCTTATTCGTGAGGAGGGGCACCCCGATTGAGCAGATGATCTTCGGTGGCGGGCAGGAGAGAGGTTTGCGCTCTGGTACGGAGAATGTGCCGGCGATCATGGGTTTTGCCAGGGCTTTGGATATCGCGGCTCAAGAAAGGGAAAAAGAAAGCGTGAGGCTGTCTGATCTCAAGGAGTTTTTCATTGACAGTCTCAAGAAAATAAATCCAAGTATCACTTTGAATGGCGCGTCAGATTCTGAAAGCGCGCCAAACATAGCGAATGTCTCGATCCCCGGCATCGACAATGAATTCTTTATACTGCAATTAGACGCGAAAGGGATTGCCGTTTCAACAAAAAGCTCATGTCTCCGAGATGAAGATGAATCCTATGTGTTAAAAGCCGTAGGCGCGGACAGCGGAACTTCCGTCAGGTTTTCTTTTGGCAAATGGACCAAAAAGTCAGATCTGATAAAAACCCTTAAAATCATCGCAAAAATTGACTCCGTGGGTTCTTTTTGATACCCTATACATCTCATATGGCAACCCCAACCAAATCCGTGGAGACGATGTTTTCGGCCGGCGCGCACTTCGGTCTCGGCCGGTCCCGCCGCCATCCTTCGATAAAGCCTTATATTTTCGGGACCAAAAACCAGACTGACTTGTTCGATCTCGAGAAGACCGGCCCGCTTCTCCAGACCGCAAAGGCGTTTGTCGCCAATCTGGGTAAAGAAGGCAAGGTTGTCCTTTTCGTCGGCGGCAAGAAAGAGGCCTCGGCCGCCATCAAGACCGGCGCGCAGTCGATAGGAATGCCACATGTCGAAGGTCGCTGGATCGGCGGCACCATCACGAATTTCACCCAGACCAGGAAGCGCATCGAGCGCTATGAGAAGCTCATTTCCGACAAGGAAAAAGGCGAATTGGCCAAATACACCAAACGCGAACGCATGCTCATAGACAAAGAGATCGCTTCCCTCGAGAAGATGTTTTACGGCATCGTTTCCCTGAAGAAGATCCCTGACGCGCTCTTTATCGTCGATCCTCGCCGCGAGAAGATCGCCATCGCCGAAGCCGCCCACGCCAAAATGCCCGTCATCTCGCTCGCCGGCTCGGATTGCAACATAAACGGCATCACTCACCCGATCGTCGGCAATGATTCATCGAAGACGAGCATCCAGTTTTTCGTGGACGAGATCGTCAAAGCCTACCAAGACGGCCTGTCTGTAGCCACGCAGGAAAAGAAGCAGGTTGTTTAATATGACTTCAAAGCCGATCTCAACCGAACAGGTGAAGGAGCTTCGCGAAGAGACGGGCGTTTCCGTCATGCAGTGCAAAAAGGCCCTTGAGGAAGCGGGCGGTAGCATGGAAAAGGCTCTGGTCATATTGCGCAAGCTCGGAAGCGGCATAGGCGCAAAAAAAAGCGACAGGACCTTCGGTGCCGGGACCATTCAGGCTTATATCCATGCCAATGGCGACGTCGGCACCATGGTCGAGCTAAATTGCGAGACCGACTTTGTCGCCAATAACGATGAGTTCAAAACCCTGGCCCGCGATATAGCCATGCATGCGACCGCGACCAACCCGAAATTCGTAAAAAAGGAAGATATCACCGAAGCGGACAAGAAGATAGCCGTGGAAGTTTTCGGAGCCGAAGTCAAGGGCCAGCCGGAAGTCGTTCGTGCTAAAATCCTGGAAGGCAAGCTCTCGGCCTATTTTGCCGACCTGGTCCTTCTCGACCAGCCATTCATCAAGAATCCGGATGTGACCATTCAAGGGCTTATCGATGCGGCCATGCAAAAATTCGGCGAAAAGACGGCCGTTGGCAGATTCGTCCGCTTTAAGGTTTTGGAGCGTTAAACATCGACTAAATACCACATGTATATTTTAATTTCAATCTTCTACATCTCGATTCTGGGCATGGCGGCCATGATCCTCCTTAAGCGCCGTGAAGTGGTGACTGGCCGGCAGAGCGTCGTTTCGCGCGTCGGCGCCGGCAGCGACCATATCTTCCAGGCCGTTTTCTCGGGCGCGCGCAAAGCCCTGTCTTATTGTAATCGCCGGACTTTCACCGCTCTAGCCCATTGGGTCGCCTATCACGTCCTCTTTTATGTCCGCAAGATTTACGTGGAAATAAAGGATCAATTCATAGCGACTCCTCACGGCAAGAAGCTCATTGACGCGGTTCGCGGCCGGGGCGAGATCAAGGATCACGGGGCTTCGTTCTTCCTCCGCCGCATTTCGGCGGATCATCCGGTCAAGTAAAATAGTTTACAGCTCGTGCTTGCCACCTTAGCTCAGTTGGTAGAGCGCCACTTTTGTAAAGTGGATGTCCCCGGTTCAAGCCCGGGAGGTGGCTCCTTAAAATTTTTAAATTGACGCTTACCTCACCGCCGCGCCAAAAACCTCCTTCGTTTTTTCCTCAAGCCTTTTGTGCAGTGCATTGACCTCGTTGTCCGTCAAGGTGCGGTCAATAGAACGGTAGGTGATGCGATAGGTATAGCTTTTCTTGCCTGCACCGAATTTGCCGGCGTCCTCGTATTGGTCAATCAACGCCATTTCCTCGGCCAAATCGCCTAGCACATCGCGCACCAGGTCGAAATAATTGTTCGG
>CAYITC010000006.1:0-10999 GCA_964366245.1 uncultured Candidatus Saccharibacteria bacterium | reverse complement strand
TATCTAGGCACGACTATACGCGACCTGAAGGAAATGATCGACGGCCTCTTGCAGGATCTCTACAGGATCTCGCGCGGCGGAGAGGAGTTCAGGGTGCCTCATCGCGTGGGTGAGGTACATTACGTGCTTTCTTCGCCCTGGATAGTCTCACAGGCTCGGACCGTGACGGCTTCATTCGATCACGACACTGTCATAAGCGAGGATCGGGTGAATAAGATCCTGGCACAGGAAAGGGAGAATATCGGCATCGACGGGAAGATCGAGACGGATATCCTGGAAGAGAAGATATTCGACGTCCGGCTGAACGGCTATTCCATAGAGAACTGGCGGGGCAAAGAGGCAACGGAGCTCCAGATCTCTTACGCCCTCTCGGCGGGCAGCCGGAATTCGATCCGGAAGCTCAAGGAAGTCGCTCTGGACGGCGCCCGATGCAAGAAGGTTTATTTTCATTCCTCGCTGCTTTTACAATATATCTCTCTCCGGGGCGCCGCGGTGCCGGAAGATTCTTATGTGTTCCTCCATATACACGGGGAGCTGACTGACCTGGTCGTCGTGAAGAATAAATCGTGCTCGTTCTTCGGATCCTTCCCGCTCGGAGTGAATACCATTATGCGAAAGATCGCCGAAGCGACGAACACCGACTATAAGACCGCCGAGTCGCTACTTTCCCTTTACCTCGGAAACCATATAGAAGAGTCCCGCGAAAAAAAGGCCAGTTTTGTCATAAATAATCTGGCCTGGAGCTGGGCCAACGAGATCGGCAAGCTGTGGAAAAACGATCCGGCAGATTCGCCACAGGGCTCGAACAAAGGGGGAGGTTTCAGTGAAAACCTGCCGGAAACCGTATTCATCATCGCCCGAGCACATGGCGATTTTTTCGAAAGAAGCTTCCGTACCGTCTATCCGCGCGCCAAAATAGGCAAACTCGAAGTGGACATGGTCAGCACTTATTCGCTTGCCATTCACGGCATGGAAAAATAGCCGCAGTTTAAATTAAAGAACGATTGTGTGATATCATGTAATAAAATATGCCGCGACGAATAGAAGACATGATAATAAGCGACCGCCGCTCTATCAGGAGCGTCCCATTGGAAAATGGAACGCGCAATGTAAATTTTCAAGTGAAGGAAAATCCGCCCGTCCACAAGATCAAGGTTACTCCGCCGCCCGTTCATAGGCCGAAGAAGAGCAACGATCGCCGCAACAGCCGCCGGCTCTGGCTGGCTATCATCATCGCCGTAGTCCTCTTGGTCGCCGGCACCGCATTCATCGCCTCTAGGGCTTTCTCCAGGGCGACCTTCACTATCGTGCCTGTCGTAGTGCCGATCAACGTCGGCAACATGACCATAGTCGCGACCGGAACGTCTACGCCGGGATATATCAAATATGACGTCGTCAAATACGGCGGCACCGCTACGACGACGTTGCCGGCAGTCGACGGACCCCTCATATCGATCAAAAGTTCTGGTACAGTGACCTTATACAATTACTTCGCTCCGACCGGTCAGAGGCTTATCGCGGGAACGCGTTTCGTGAATGGGGCAGGGCTGATATACCGCCTGCCGAATTCCGTCTTCATCCCGGGTTCAAAATCTATCGGAAATTCAGTCGTACCGGGAACCCTGAAGACGGTGCTAGTGGCTGATAATGCCGGGACGCAGTACGATCTTTCCAAGGGCGACGGGTCCGTCGAGCTTCGGATAATCGCCTATTTTGGCAGTCCGCGATATGACACCGTATATGCCAAACTTCACACGGACATAACCGGCGGATTCTCCGGCACAAAGAAAACGGTCGATCAAACGCTTCTGGCCTCGACGACGAAAAACCTCGAGGATGCGCTAATCAAGACTCTTCGTAGTCAGGCCGCGACCGGAGTCCCTTCGGGATACGTCACTTATGACAACGCTTACACAACCAGTTTTGCCGCGCCGACGATCGGGGGTGAAACGGCGAAGACGGCCACTGTCACGGTTACCGGTACGCTCTATAGCGTGATCTTCAAGAGATCGGAACTGATCACGAAACTGTCCGGCACGGCCAACATCGACCGATTCGGCAATCTGGCTTTCGGGACAACGGGCCTGGAAGCTCTCAAATTCACCATTACGAATCCGACTACGTTCAGGCCGGTTAAGACCAACACTCTCATCGCGCGCCTGAATGGGAGCATGACCCTCAAGGGCACGGTGCCCGAAAAGGAGCTCAAACATAAACTGGCTGGGCTATCCCTGGCCGATACACGAGCTATTTTCGCCTCATACAGCCCTATTATAGATGTCAGCAAGAGCTTTGGAGAGCTGTTTCCCTCGTGGGCATCGTCTGTTCCCAAGGACGAGAACAGAATATCCTTGATAATAAAGGAGTGATTATAAGGCTATTCTTGACTATATTATAGCTGTCTGCTAGTATTCGGAAACGCGTTCATACGCAGCATGGATACAGCTCCTCAACCTAAGAATATTGTCGTTGGCACTGTCGTGGAGGCGCTGCCTGACACGCTGTTTCGGGTTTCTCTTCAAGCAGATGTCGAAACTATCGTGCTGGCTTATTTGGCTGGAAAGATGAGGATGAACAGGATCCGAGTGCTCGTTGGCGATCGCGTAGAGCTTATGCAAGATCCATACGGAGGTAGAGCGCGCATCATAAAACGTTTATAGCGATAGATATATGAACGAAATGAATATAAAATGAAAGTTAAAGCCGCAGTAAAAAAACTTTGCCCGAAGTGCACGGTCGTACGCCGGAAGGGCTACGTTTACGTGACCTGCAAATCCAACCCTCGCCACAAACAGCGTCAAGGATAAATCTTATGAGAATACTAGGCATCACACTTCCAGAAAACAGAAGGATCGATATCGCTTTGACCGCTATTTACGGCATCGGACATTCGCGGGCGAGAGCCATCCTTCTCCAAACGAAGATCGACGGTGCCATAAAATCGAAGGATATCTCGGTCGAGCAAGAGAATGCCATCAGGAAGCAGATCGAGAGCTTTCGGATCGAAGGCGACTTGAAGCGCGAGGTCGGAGCGAATGTGAAGCGCCTGAAGGACATCAAGGCCTACCGGGGCAACCGGCATGCCAGGCATCTGCCGACTCGCGGCCAGCGCACAAAGACCAATTCGCGCACTGTCCGGGGGAACGTGAGAAAGACCATGGGATCCGGCCGCCGTAAGGAAGAGAAAACATAATATAAAACAAATGGGCAAGAAAAGAATAGTCACAAATCAAGGCGAGGGAGCGGCCGATGCGGTCAAAAAAGCTCCCGGGGCGGGATCGAGAAAGCACGTCGATACTGGTATTTTGCACGTGCAGTCTACTTACAATAATACGAAATTAATGCTCTCCGACAAGAACGGTAACGCGCTCATGTGGGGATCATCCGGCGGCTCCGGTTTCCGCGGCGCCAAGAAGGGCACCCCGTTCGCGGCCGCCAAGGTCGGGGAGACTCTGGCATTGAAGGCGGTTAACCTCGGCCTCAAGGAAGTCGACGTGGTCGTAAAGGGCGTCGGCTCCGGCCGCGAATCAGCCATCAGGGGTTTTATAAGCAAAGGCGTCGTCATCACTTCCATAAAGGATGCGACGCCTGTTCCTTTTAATGGCCCGCAACCAAAGAAACCGCGGCGCGTCTAATACAAATTTATGCAAATCGGCCCACGCTACAAAAAAGCCCGCTATCTAGGCGCTCCTATATTCAGGAAGACCCAGACGCAGAAGTACGCCATGCGCGCCCAGCGCAAGGTCAAGACCACGAGACGCCGCGGCGGCAAGAGCGAGTACGGCCGGCAGATGCTGGAGAAACAGAAAGCCCGCTACAGCTATGGCGTTTCCGGCGGCCAGTTCACGAATTACGTCAAGAAGGCGCTCCAGACCTCCGGCGACAATGCCAAGAACCTGATCCGCATCTTGGAAGGCCGGCTCGACAACGTCATCGTCCGCGCCGGCTTTGCTCCGACCCGTTCGGCGGCCAGACAGATGGTTTCGCATGGCCATATAACAGTCAAAGCCGATCCAGCAGAATCGTGCAAAGCCAAGACCGTGAACATCCCTTCATACCAGGTCCGTGCCGGAGATATCATCGGCTTGCGCGAGGGCAGCAAGGGCAAGGCCATATTCGCCAAGCTGGAAGAAGATGCCAAGAACACGAAGTCGCCAGCCTGGATCGTAGTGGATACCGACAAGAAAGAGATCCGAGTGTCAGGGGAACCGTCTGCGGAGTTCTCCGATCTTCTGTTCGACGTACGCTCGGTGCTCGAGTTTTACACACGCTAGACAGTTTCCGTTTTTAATGTATAATTATTTTTCATTTAACTATAAATAATATGACCCACGACATCGTTGTCCCATCAAAGCCGAAGATCGTCCGCGAGGATGCGGTTAGCGGCGTGTATGAGATAGACGGCCTTTATCCGGGCTATGGCCACACGCTCGGCAATTCCTTGCGCCGCATCATCCTATCTTCTCTCACGGGGGCGGCAGTCACGCACGTCAAGATCGCCGGCGTTGACCATGAATTCTCGACGCTCGATGGCGTCAAGGAAGACATCATCACTATCATCCTCCACCTGAAGAGGCTGCGCATCCGCCTCACTTCAGACGAACCGGCCACTCTTACCTTGAAAAACAAGGGCGCCGGGGAACTCACGGCAAAGAACATAGAGGCTCCGGGCCAGGTGGAGATCCTTAATCCCGATCTGTATATCGCGACCTTGTCGGATAAGAATGCCGAGATCGACATCGAGATGACGGTTGAGAACGGCCTCGGCTACGTGCCGAAGGAGAACCTCCAGAAGGAGCGCGTGGAGATCGGAGTCATCACTCTCGACGCCGCTTTCACGCCCATCCGCAAGGTCAACTACGAAGTCGAGAACATGCGCGTCGGCGACCGCACCGATTTCAATCGCCTGCGCATGACGATCGAAACCGACGGGACTATCACCCCGCGCGAAGCCCTCGAAAGATCCATTATGCTCATGATCGATCAACTCAAGGCCGTCATCGGCTTCGTCGAAAAGGAGGAGCCGAGGGAGGAATCAGTCAAGGCCGCGGCATCGGCCGATAAGGAAGCGGGGTCGGAAGGCAAGTCCTTGAAGGAGATCGACACCGAGCTTCTAAAGACCCGCATCGACGCTCTAGATCTTTCGTCCAGGACGGTCAAGGCCCTGACGAACGGCAATATCCGGACGCTCGGCGGCTTGGCCAGGAAGAAAGAATCCGACATCATGGACGTGGACGGCCTCGGCGCCAAAGGCATGCAGGAGATAAAGAAGCTCTTGGCCCAGCACGGCATCGTATTGAAGCAGTAGAACGCGCGCGACATCATAACGGACATGAGACATCATTCAAACATCAGAAAATTCGGCAGGGAAAAGACGCAGAGGCACGCTCTCATGCGCTCTTTGGCTCGTAATCTCATCCGCGATACGAGGATCAAGACCACTGCGGCCAAGGCTAAAGAGTTGCGTCCGTATGTGGAGAAACTGGTCACCAGAGCCAAGACCGCCACGGTCGCTTCACGCCGTCTCGTAAGTTCGAAACTCATGGGCGACTCGGAGGTCAAGAAGCTTTTTGACGAGGTTGCGCCGAAGTATAAGGAGCGCAAGGGAGGTTATGTCAGGATCATAAAGCTTCCGAACCGCGACATGGACGGCAGTCCGATGGCTTTGATCGAATTCATATAATACGACTGCATTTATCACCATCATGAAATACACTATTGACGCACAAGGTAAAAAGATAGGGCGAGTCGCCAGTGCGGCGGCGGCCCGTCTTATGGGCAAGTCCAGCGTCTCTTTCGCCAAAAATAAAGTGCATGCCGAGGTCGTCGAGATCGTAAACGCCAAGAAAACCGACATGACTGCGGTAAAGAAACAGAATGACAAATACGTAACATATACCGGCCACCGAGGAGGTTTGAACAGCGAGACGTTGGGCGAGCTCATCGTCCGCCGCGGCATGACCGAGGTCTATCGCCGCGCCGTCCGTAGGATGCTCCCGGGCAACAAGCTCCAAGATCTGCGCATGAAAAATCTCGTCATCAAGGACTAATACCATACAAAGCCCGGATTTCAATACCATGAACACGACACATACAAAAATGATTCCCCAAAATCATGCGATCCCCCAAGATCGTGCAAAGCCAAAGCCATCAGGAAAATATTTCGAGGCAGTAGGTCGCAGGAAGACCGCCGTCGCCCGTGTCCGCCTTTTCCCCGGGAAAGAAGCGGGTTTTGAGATAAACGGCAAAGCTCTGACCGTCTATTTCCCGACCCGCGAAATGCAAGCTACTGCCAATGAAGCCATAAAGAGCGCCAAGCCGGCGGAGAAGTTCCATATAACAGTCAAGCTTTCCGGCGGTGGCATCGTTGCCCAATCAGAAGCCCTCCGTCACGGCATTTCTCGCGCTCTTCTCGTCTATGACATACAGCTCCGCGGCGGCCTTAAGAAAGCGGGGTTCCTCTCGCGCGATGCCCGCGCCAAGGAGCGCCGTAAGTTCGGTCTTAAGAAGGCCCGCAAGTCTCCGCAGTGGGCGAAACGCTAGTTTCGTGCAAAACCGATTCCCCAAAATCGTGCAAAGCCGAAGCGCTAAATTTCAATAATGAAATAATGAAAGACCATAAAAAAGACGTCGAAAATAACGATCTCGATGACTCGGTTGTAGCCGAGGAGAATGCCGCGGAAGCTATAAAGAAGCTCCGGGAGAAGCTCAAGAAGTGCCAGGTCGACAAGATGGAATATCTGACCGGCTGGCAACGCGCCAAGGCGGACCTCATCAATGCGAGAAAACGCGACGAGGCCGATCGCGCTGATTTTATCAAGTTCGCGAATGAGCGCCTTATCGACGGCTTGATCCCCGTATTGGAGAGCTTTGATATGGCCATGAACAATAAGGAGGCCTGGGAAAAAGCCGACAAGGACTGGCGCATCGGCGTCGAGTCTATATATTCACAGCTCAAGAAGGCCCTGGCTGATTCCGGCCTGGAAGAGATCAACCCCATCGGTCTGGCTTTCGACCATAATCGCGACGAGGCCGCTGAATATGTGCCGATTCAAAGCGAATCAGAACATCACAAAATAATTGCGGTCATACAAAAAGGCTATTCTCTGAACGGTCGTGCCATGCGCCCGCCGAAGGTGCGGGTGGGAGAATTTAAGAAATAGTTGACTAACCTGCACGTCGTGTATAATAGGACCATGATCATCGAATGCCGCTCTAAATTCATAGAAAAGATAGTTACCGACTCCTATGGCCGGCAATTCAAGGCAGTCTTCTTAGTTAGTCTAGTAAATGGAGAAGTCAAAGGACGTCTTATCTCATTCCAGCCGGCCTCCCAGGAAGCAGCGGCCATTACAGGGGCGCAATCTGATTGTGATTTGTGCCTACCAGTCTATACATCAAATAAGAAGGCCGAGACACCCTACGTTTCAGTGTTTACATCAACTGTTTCTCCGTATTTTTCAGAGCTTGAAATCTTTCTATCAACACAACCAACAAGGGCGCCTGCTTGTGCCTAGATTCCCATCGCTTTACCTACATAAAGTATTACTTTAGTTAGGTAAAGTTTTGCTTTATAAAAGTAAAGTGCCCGTAAAAGAAGCATGCGCACCTTAAAAGTTGAATATGCTATAACAAAAAAGCGGCCGACCCTTGAAGGAATCGGCGCGCCTTGAAAACGGAACTCTCGGCAGCGGTGTCAGAAGTAGTAACACTTCACGAACAGCGCTGCTAGGCCAACGACAAGAAGTGTCAGGCCGAACAGGTGAACATTTATCGAACCTTCTGCTTTGCTGTCTTGAATTTGAGAGGTCTTATTCATAGGATTAGTGATTGAAACAGTCTGTCGCAACAGCGATAGATCTGTATACAACCACCCAAAAAAACTTATAAATCAACCTAATTAACCATCATGTCCAAAATCATCGGAATAGACCTCGGAACGACATTCTCGGCTGTGGCCGTCATGGAAGCAGGAACGCCACGCGTCCTCGAAAACGCAGAGGGCGCGCGAACGACTCCTTCCATCGTCGCCATGTCGAAGACCGGCGAACGCCTCGCAGGCCTCCTCGCCAAGCGACAAGCAGTAACAAATCCCAAGAACACGATCTCGCAGATCAAGCGATTCATGGGACATACCTATGACGAGCCGAGCGTGCAAAAAGATATCAAGAACGTGCCATTCGAAGTGCGTAAAGCATTGAATGGCGGCATTGAAGTGAACATGAGCGGCAAGTGGATGAGACCGGAGGAGATCTCGGCTATGATCCTCATGAAGCTGAAGACCGACGCCGAGACGCGCCTCGGCGAGAAGATCACCGAAGCGGTTATCACCGTGCCAGCTTACTTCAACGATTCCCAGCGCGCGGCTACGAAAGATGCCGGAAAGATAGCCGGTCTCGACGTGAAGCGCATCATCAACGAACCAACGGCCGCCGCGCTCGCCTATGGATTCAATAAAAAGAAAAACGAAAAGATTGCCGTGTTCGACTTCGGCGGTGGAACATTCGACATATCGGTCCTGGAGGTCGGGGACGATGTTGTCGAAGTTAAATCAGTGGACGGCGACTCGCACCTCGGCGGCCGAGACATTGACTCGAAGATCGTGAATTGGCTCGCTGATACATTCGCGCGCGAGAATGGCATAGATCTCCGTAAAGACGCGTTGTCTCTGCAACGCTTGGACGAATCGGCCGAGAAGGCCAAAATCGAGCTTTCTACCGCAACGCAGACGGAGATCAATATCCCGTTCATCACTTCAGGAGCAGACGGACCGAAGCATCTGCTCGTCACCCTCACTCGCGCCAAACTCGAGGAGATTTGCGCCGAATTCATAGACCGCGCCATGACGATAACGAAACGCGCCATGGAGGTATCCCCATTCAAGGTGGGTGAGATCAACGAAGTCATCCTGGTCGGCGGTCAAACGCGCATGCCGGCTCTTCAGAATGCCGTAAAGAAATTCTTCGGGAAAGATCCTCATATGGGAGTGAATCCCGACGAGGTGGTCGCGGTGGGCGCCGCCATTCAGGGCGGAATTTTGGGCGGCGAAGTCCGAGACGTGCTCCTGCTCGATGTTATTCCGCTGTCACTGGGTATCGAGACTCTTGGTGGAGTCGCGACCAAGCTGATAGAAAAGAACACGACCGTGCCTACCCAGCGTTCGCAGGTATTCTCTACCGCGGCTGACAATCAGACCTCTGTGGAGATACATATATCCCAGGGCGAGCGCGCGTTGTCAGCTGATAACAAATCTCTAGGAAGGTTTATTTTAGATGGTATTCCGCCGGCGCCTCGTGGCATGCCGCAGGTCGAGGTTACATTCGATGTGGACGCGAACGGCATCTTGAATGTGACCGCGAAAGACAAGGCCACAGGCAAGGCTAACTCGATCAAGATAACGGCCACAAGCGGGCTGTCAAAAGAAGAGGTCGAGAAGATGAAGCAGGAAGCCGCGGCGCATGAGGCTGAAGACAAGATGAAGAAAGAAACAATTGAAGCCAAGAATATCGCCGAACAGCTCGTCTACACCACGGAAAAAGCCCTGAAAGACGCGGGCGATAAAGTGCCAGCTGATGTCAAAAAGACAATTGAAGAGAAGGTGGCGGCGCTTAAGGCCGCTAAGGACGCCCAACCTATCGACACAGCCGCAGTTAAATCGGCTACTGAAGCTCTGTCTACCGAGATCCAAAAGATCGGCCAGTTCATGAATCAACAGGCCGGGCAACAGGGAGGTGCCGCCGGACAAGCTGGTGATAATTCAACCGGAGGTTCGAGTGATGGGAAAGGTCCGGAAGGGGATGTAAAAGATGCGGAGTTCAAAGAGAAGAAATAATCCAGTAAAATAAATTTGCCCCATAGGAGGACTGACTATATGAAAGACTACTATAAAACGCTTGGGATCGATAAGAGCGCCACGAAGGAGGACATCAAAAAGGCCTTCCGTAAGTTGGCACATGAATATCACCCCGATAAGACCAAAAATGACCCGGTTAGCTCGCAGAAATTCAAAGAAGCCAGCGAGGCGTATTCGGTATTGTCTGACGATGCCAAACGCAAACAGTACGACATGTTCGGCTCGGCCGGACCGGGATTCAATCCCGGGGCGGGTGGTTACGGCGGCACCCACGGCTTTCGTGGCGGCTGGGGCGGCGGTTTCAATCCGCAGGACTTTGCCGGCTTCGACTTCTCGGGATTCCAGAATGGTCAAGGGGGCATAGAATTCGATCTCGGGGACATATTCGGCGAATTCTTCGGTGGCGGGCGGCGTCCGAAGAGAGGTCGCAACATCACGGTGGACATCGAGATAACATTCAAGGAATCTATCTTTGGTGCGGAGAAGGATATTGTCATAGACGATCCCCTAAATCGTGCTGGGCACAAAGAGCATTTAACCGTAAAGATTCCTCCTGGCATCGAGAACAACCAGGGCTTGCGCATCAAAGAGAAGGGGGAGAACGGCCAGGGTGGCAGGGGCGACCTCATCGTACGTGTATGGGTCAAGGAACATCCGGCTTTCCGCAAGGAGGGCTTCAACCTAGTCGCCGAACTATCGATCAAGCTCACGACGGCGGTGGCCGGCGGCACAATAGAGCTGGAAACATTGGACGGCAAGATCGAGCTCAAGATCCCGGTCGGCACTTCGCACGGCGAGATCCTGCGCATGAAAGGCAGGGGCGTGCCGTACGAAACCCACGGCCTCTGGAGCGGCCACGGCAAGCGCGGCGACTTGCTCGTCGTAACACATGTGATCATGCCGAAAAAACTATCAAAGGAGGCACAGAGGCTTATAGACGGACTAAAGAATGAGGGCTTATAAAAAAACCCCGTTTTTGCTATCATTCATCCATGAAGAAAATCCTGCTTTCCGGCGTGAAGCCGACGGGCCGGCCGCATATCGGCAATTATTTCGGTGCCATGAAGCAATTCGTGGAGCTTTTGAATTCCGGCGATTACCAGTGCTATTTCTTCCTGGCCGATTATCACGCGCTCAATTTCATCC
>CAYITC010000005.1:0-11177 GCA_964366245.1 uncultured Candidatus Saccharibacteria bacterium | reverse complement strand
CGGCAGTTCTTGCACCAGCGGAGCTAATAACTGCGGAGACACCAGTTCCGGCACCACGCAATGCGACGGTTCCTGCTCGGCCTCAACTCCGGCTGATAGAGCTTGCGGCGGTGGAGGGGGAGGGGGCGGAGGAGGAGATTCGTGTGAGGGGTTCATTCCCGAGTGTACGGGCGGATATTTTACTTATAGCTGTTCGGTTGGTGAACCACAGTCGAATGGCGATTGTACGACATGGGATTTTGAATGTGGTGTAAATGAGTATAGAGAAGAATCTTATTGTTATGACAGTTACACCGACGATTTGATAGGTCCAGCAACAGGACATTTACAATACGAAGGCGAGGCTGACATCACATTTACATGTGATACCTGGTCAACATGTCCCTAGTCTTCCATAATCATTATTAATCAAATCCATGAATACATCCGAAAAAAGTTTAATATTCGCCGGCGTATTATTGATTATTATTTCCGCGGTTCTAGTTGGCGTGACGGTGAATTCAAATCAGTCCGTAAAACCCATTGTTGACACGGGCGCGCGGGTTCTTAAACAGAACATTTCCGGGAACAATCAGGTTGCTTCCTCGAGTCAAGATAAAGTCGGGATATATATGAAGACTCTTGTGAACCAAGCAAAGGATACTGATAAAATATATTTGTCGGACAAATGTCAGCCGGACATTCTAGTGGCAAAAATGCCTCCAAGCGGAAATATGACATTCGCCAACAAGATACAAGCTCCTCAAGAGCTTTTAATAGGCAATAAATCTTTTATTTTGAAAGCCAATAGTGAAATATCCATAAAAGTGTCCGATATTTTGCCTATAAAATCCATCATTCCAGGTAGCACCAGCATTAGAAGCTATAGATGCGTTGGAACAAACAGTCCGGCGGGGTATATAGTAGTTTCATTAGATTGACCAAGACATCGGTTAAATGGGTAACTTTCGGTATAATCAGTCTCATTCTGCTGGCAGGTTTGTATCTTCGGATGTATGGGCTTGGCCATCAATCCTTGTGGATCGATGAGGCTTATACCATAAATGCCGCCATGGCTGTCAATCAGCACGGTTATCCTTTCTTGGATTCCGGAAATATTTATGTGAACAACTTTGTTTCAGTTTATATATCGGCCGTCATAACGAGATTCTTTGGTTTTGACGCGTTTGATCCTTGGACGCTTAGACTACCCTCGGTACTTTTCGGCGTGGCGCTCATCTATGCGGTTTATCTGTTGGCGGACAGATTATTCAGCAACAGGAAAATCAGTCTCATGGCGGCCTTCCTTACGGCATTCTCTTATGGCGAGATCGTCTTCTCTAGACAGGTTCGCGGATATGCCGTTTTAGCATTATTAATGGTGCTAGTCATATATTTCCTATTGAAATACGTCGATGGTGCAAAAAAGGGACATCTTATTTGGGCTGTCGTCTTTTTTATTTTAGCCGGTTTTTCACATTGGGTCGCGCTGGCATTTCTGCCGGGCATTCTCCTCATCGTCCTTATCTTGAATTCGAAGGCTTATTTTCCGAATTTTTCGAGAGAAAACTTAGCCACTATCTCATTGGTTATATTTGTCTCTTTGACCGTGATAACCATCGTGTTGTTCGAGCCGGTAAAAAGCAGGATTATCCGCTACACTCTTTTCCCCACGTTTCCTTTTTTGGCTACCTTGCTGTCTTTCTATGCCATGAAAGCGATTGAAATCGTTTTACCTAGAAGGTCTGTGTCATTTAAGGCTATTCTTTTTCCGCTTTTCTTAATTTCCATCACTTACTCATTTTTAACATTTTATCCCACAAACCATTACGAACTAGGGATGGCCTCTCCACAGCCGGACTATAAAGAAGCCTTCTCCGTCATCAAGTCGGCGCAAAAGACCGATGATTTGATCATTTCAGCGCGCCCCGTGCTTCATCGCATATACTTGAAGCAAGACGGCTTGTGGTTACCCAGATCTCCTGTGCGGAAGGGCAGGGTAGATTACTATACCGGCTTGCCCGCCATAAACGATCTGGAAACATTTGCGCGTACCATCGACGGCAACCATGGCTATGTTGTTATAGAGTCGCGAAGTTTTTATTTATCTTCTGATGATAGGGTTAATTATATTAAAAACAACGATAATATCAGGCTTGTATACCAGTCCTGTAAAAATCCGCTGGATATGATTTTGGTATATGGGTTTTAGATTGCTTGCAAATTATTTCTTGACATGTTAGGATAAACATAGTAAGAAATAGTTCTCATGGTGCTAATTTTAGCACCAAAACAATTAAATATTAGGAGGAAAATATGAAACAACGGACCGTTAGTTTCTTGATTTTTTACATCTGGCTCATGGCCACTTGTGTGTCTGTGGTGGGCTCTCCGCCGATTCAAGTTGAAGAGCACATGTTCAGAGAACCATATCCACTTCGGGAAATAGTAAGTTCCCGCAGGCCGGGAACCAAATCGCCGAGTCTACGGCTCACTAATTCTTGGTATATTAATCACCGTGATGCACAAATTGTGGATGTATCGCCGATCATCAAGGATGATGCGCTACTCGGCTGGAACATCAGTTGGATTAAGAGCTCAAATCCAACGCGTGTCAGCGTACCTTACATAGAGATGGAGGCACCGTTCACTCTGCCGGTCAATGTGTCAACGGAAGCGGCACTGCGGGCTGTCTGGAAGGAATTATCGAAGCATTTGCGGGGTTATAAGTCAAAACCAGTCGCTCTTAACAAGGTTACTCGGGATGGCGTTTCAACGGTTTACGGTATTTGGACTATGGCGGTTACTGACACTCGCACGCGCTTTAAGTCTGACGGGAGAGTTTCCACTACGGTTCCGGACATAGAACGATATCGTAAGTACTATGAATCAATAGAGAACACGAAGGCCCCCATTCCCATCACCGCCCTCGGACTTGAGCGTAAGCCTCGGGTGCCGCTCAACCTCGAGATGGACCCCGACGTTGTCCAGATGCCCCCCTTCAAGGTAGCCATGAAGGAATGGCTTGAAATCCGTCCGACCATGAACAAGGACGGTACCATCCGCTCGATGAAAATCGAGCGAGTGGTGCCGAACTCGCCGGTGGCGGACGCCGGAGTCAAAGCCGGCGGGGTGCTCAAGGCCATACAGGGGGTCGAGATCTCCGGACTCACAAATCCGGAACTGACCGCAAGGCTGGCGGCGACGCCAATCATTGACGAGCTTCGGCTCGAGGTCGTCGAGACCGGTCTGTTCGGCGGAAAGAAGACGAAGGTCTTCGTCATTCCGCTCAAACAGGCTGCCAAACCGGCAACGTCCTCCTCTGTAGCCAGCAAGTAGTCAACAACGCCGCGACCATTCTCTTGTCCTCCTGAAGTATTGCGAGTCGCCCTGGTGTTTCTACCTCGGCGACTTTTTTATGGAGCCGACGCATCACCGCGCCGGTCTTTTTTTCCAAATAGAAGATAAATGTTATATAGCGACACGAAAAGAGGGAACAGGTTGGATATTATTCCAATGAGATCGAAGTTGCCGAAGATGAAATAAGCAAGCGTAATAAGGCTACCGATGGAGCTCATGACCCAAAACAGGGGAGGCACGGATGATTTACCAGCCGCGCGCGAATGAAAAAACTGGACGAACCAGCGCGACGTGAATAGCAAGGCGCCTATGAGGCCGACAACAGTCCAGACGTTCGCCAGCTGAAGACCCGTGATAAGATCGCCGTTCATCTGGAATAATAGCTTACTCCCACTCTCACAAGATCGACTATACCCCTGGCGGCTCTCCCGAGATGAGTGTATTTGCTCCGACCGGATTTCCGAGAACGGTGAGCGACCGGAATTTCGGTGATCGCCAATCCGGCCCTAAAAAAAATCGAAGGGATGTATCTGTGCATGCCTTCAAAAGGTTTCAAATGTCGAAGGGCAGGGGAGCGGCGAAGGGCTTTGATGCCGCCGGCGTCTTTTACGTTGTCTCCAAGCACCATCCTTCTCACCGAATTGGAGAATTTTGAAGCGAGGATGACATTTCCGCTATCCCTGCGATTTTGTCGCCAACCGCATACCAAGTCGGCATTCATCAGTGCGCCCACAAGCCCGGGTATGACCGAAGGATCGTACTGCCCGTCACCGTCCATGATCACGCAGTATTCATTGCTAGCGATTTCGAGGCCGGCATGGACGGCAAAGCCCTGCCCAAGGTTCTCAAAAAAGGAGTGTATCCTGACGGAAGGGAACTTTTGGAGCCGTTCAAGCGTAGCGTCAGTCGATCCGTCGTCCACGGCCACGATCTCCGCGCCGGGAACTTTTTCCATGATCTCGCTTATGACCGGCTCGACATTCTCCTCCTCATTGTAGAAGGGGATGATGATGGAAATATCCTTGAAAAGCTTATCCCGCATATATGAACATTATATCTCAAATTCCGATTCCGAATGTTATACTTTATGATAATCTACATATTTGAAGTATAATTGGCCCAATGATCGGATGGTAAATTTCGATAATATGTCTAATAGATTATTTCTAAAATCACTCCCAATCCTTGCCCTTATCGCCGTATTTTTTGCGTCGACAAACGCGCGCGCGGCCCAAGTCGCGCCTTCATGCGCTAACGCCGGGAATCCGTGCACGTCCGGGGCCAATAACTGCGGAGACACCAACAGCGGAAATATAGACCCTTCGACCTGTGAATGCGATGCCATTACTCCTGCCGGCAGATCTTGCGGCGACAACCGCATAGATTTAACGGCAACCGAATGCCCGCCTTTTTACAATGACGATCTTGAGGTCGATGAGTGTGTTCCGGATGATATCGACATTTGTCAAACCTACCCGTTCTTAGTCGGTTGTTCGGATGATCCGAATGATCATGATGGCCGGTCTTATATGCTATATTGCCCTTGCGGAGCGCGCATTCAACTCGGGGAAGGGAAAACAGAATATTGTGATTCCGCGTGCAATGCTATCGGTGGCAGTGACTTACGATATCCGGATTGATAATAACCAATTGACCATATATGGATGATTACCCTAGCCGAGGATCGAAAACATTGATCATGTTACTGGTGCTCATCGGCGCCGGCGTCATAGCCTATGGCGGCATATATCTGGTGAATAACGGTTTTCCGGGGCAGGGGAACAAGTCTAAATCGATCGCATTCCAAACTCCGCTGTCGAAGACCGCCTCACAGGATCCGGTCGTCAACATCAGCGGTTGCAAGCCTGTTCCGGACGTTCTCACCATAAAGAACGGCACGAAAGTCACTTTTATTAACGATGATTCGGCGGCTCACGGGCTCGTTTTCGACGCTAAGCACTACTATGGCGTTCTGCCGCACAGGAGGACTAGCCTCATCTTCGATTTTTACCTTAAGCCGGGCGTATGGTCATATATATGCGACGGAAAGGCATCGGTCGGCCTGATCAATATCCTCAAAAAATAGGCGCGGACGGGCCTGATAGGCAAGCGAGAATACCAATGAGAATACCAATGTCGCACAATATATCTTTCACCGAGATAGCTTGTGCGACATATTTATTATCATTATTATCATATTAATACCCACTACTATGGCATGATCCCGATTTAATGTTATGCATTCTAGTCATGTCGAGGCGATACACCTTTGATAAATTTCCTGAATTCATCAAAATTCATTACCGTTTGAGTCGGATTCAGCCGATTTTTTTTGTTTGATAATATTCTTGGTATATCGATTTCTAATTCTAATTCCCTATTCATCATCAAAAAAATGACACGATCTGAAACCTGTGGAGCGTTCCTGTATGTTAATTGTTTGCTACAGAGGCAATTTACGAAGTTCGCTCTATCTTTTGGGTAAAAAACATCAACTAGGAAATTCTTATCTCTCCCATACACATAAAAATCAGTTCGGCACCGTTTGTCGTCTGAAAAGAAGTATTCTCGGTGTACAAAAGGTTTGCCGAACCTGTCTACGAGCAAATCATAAACCTCTTTTTCGATCTTATGAGCTCTTTTGCCAATCGTTTTTGCTCTTAGAGAGCTGTAGTCACCCTTAGTAAAATCAGTCGGTCCGTTAAGTTTTAATAGCGCCCGAATCGCTGGTAAACCGCCATACCTTCTTTGAATTTGACGAGACGATGGTAAAAGTGGAAATGAATCAATCTCATGGGAAGTCGGGTATCTACCGTTAGATTTGTGAAATTCTTCAAATCCAGCTCGAATTTTATCCAAAGTCCAATTTTGGGCATTAGTCCTTATGACGGCGCATTTTATCATTTTTTCATTGTCTAGCGTGAGATAAATGAACTACTACAACCTCGGCGTCGAACTTGAAGTCACGGTAGGCACGTTCAGGTTGCCGTTCTTGAGGTTCTCTATGGCGCTATTCCAGATGAGCTTAATGAAGATTTCATTCCAGACATAAGTCACGGGCGCCTTCAGGTAATTGTTCCAAAGATTGATCACTCCCGTGGTCACATACGTGATATTGTCTTGAGTGGTCGGCGAAGTCACCAAAGCTCTCAAATTGATGCCAAAGTAGCTCACGATGAGGATGGCAATGACTATGATGACGATGGTTCGAATGAACCCGCCTTCCCCGGCCGTTTTGTTTTTCATAGGGAAATTATAGCCTTAATTTCGGCTGGCCGACAAATAAGAAAGTGGATTAAGAAAATGGATCGCCGCGTCTACTCTTGCCAGGGACTCGTCCTTGCCGAGAATGGCGGCAGATACGAACGGATCGGGCGACTTTTCCTGACCGGTGAGCGCGACGCGTAATGGCCAGAGGACGTCTCCCCTGCCTTTGGCTTCGGCGTAAGGCCAGACGGCGGTCTTGACCGTCTCGGCATCGAAGTTTTCGAAGCGGATTTTTTGGAGAAGGTTCCGGCATTCATTTAAATGGATTCTGGCCGCCTCTTTGTCGGGATTTTTCTTCCAGAGAAGCAAGCCCGCGCCGTAGTCCGTAAGTTTTCTGGTAAAAGCCAGTTCCCCGCCCGGGCTGAAGAGTTCCTCGATGTCCCCGAACACCGATATCTTTTCGCGCAGAAGCGGTAAGGCCTGCTTTATGACGTCGCTCTTTGACCCGATCCATTCCGGCAGAAAAGCTTGCGCGCGGGAAAGGAATTCGTCGTCGGAGAGTTTTTTCAAGTATTCGCGGTTGAACCATTTGAGCTTCTCCTCGTCGAAGATCGCCCCGCTTTTCTGGACGCGCTCGATGGAAAAATCTTGCACAAGCTCTTCCGGCGACATGATCTCCCTTTCGTCCGAAGGGTGCCAGCCGAGAAGGGCCAAAAAGTTCACTACAGCCTCTGGCAGATAGCCCTTTTTCTTGTATTCAGTCACGGAAACAGCGCCATGCCGGCCTGAAAGCTTGGATTTGTCGGCGGCCAGTATGAGCGGTATGTGCGCGTAAATCGGCCTGACAGCGCCTATACCCTCTTGGATGAGGATCTGTCTGGGAGTGTTGGAAATGCCGTCTTCACCGCGGATCACATGAGTCACGCCCATTTGATGATCGTCTATCACTACTGCCAAGTGGTATAGGGGCTCTTCTAAAGATCTTGCTATTACGAAGTCGCCCAAGTCGGTGGTGTCGAATTCTATCTCGCCGCGGATGAGGTCGTTGAATCTTATCTTTTTATTCGGATTCTTGAAGCGGATCACCTCATTGCCGTTCTCCTCATCCTTTGAGACGAAGGCCGCGCCGTTCTCGATCAGCTTTTTAAGGTAGCTTATATATATCCGCGCACGCTCGGATTGCCTGTACGGACCGAGGTCGTACCTTATTCCGAGCCATTCAAGGCATTCTACGATGTTCTCTTCATACTCTTTTTTAGACCGCTCTTTATCCGTGTCTTCGATGCGGAATATCATCTTGCCGCCGTTCTTCCTGGTGAACAGGTAGTTGAACAGCGCCGTCCTGGCGCGGCCGATGTGCATGTAGCCTGTCGGGCTTGGCGCGAATCGGGTGGTTATTTGGGCGCTCATGGGAGCTTATCCCTTCGTATTCTGTCCGGCGCTGACCGAACCTCGGAACACCCTCATGATGATGTTGCTGTTCGAATCTTTGAGAGGCAGGTCGGCGGTGGCGTCGAACTTCTTGTCGCCGCTATCCGAGTGGAGCATGGCGTAATAAGTGCCGCCATCGATGATCGGCGAGGACACGGTGATCTTGACCGGATTCACGCCGGCTTCCACCCAGGCGGACCCTATGATGTCGCCAGGCTTGCCGGCATTGTCTTTGTGGATCTCGACCCAGCCGGCATTGGCAAGCTGGACTGAAGAGATATAGACGACGTTACCGGGATATTGGTCCGACATGACGATCGAATTCACGCCAGGGGTATTTGAGGCTTCGTTCGCGGCTGTTTGACCCGGAGCTTCCGGGGCCGTGGCGGATTTTTTGCCAAAGACCATAATGCCTATGATTATGAGCACGATGACGACTATGGCCGTGACCACCCACTGCCAGGTTCGGAGCCCGCTCTGATTGCTGTCTGGTTGCATATAAATTATTGGTAATTAAGGCTTATAAGCTTATAATACGACTTTGTCGAGCTTTTACGATATCACTTCTCGTGTTCGAGCGCAATGTCCAGAATGGCGTCAGCTATGAGCCTGGCGCTGTTCGGACGGGCAAAAGCCCGGGCCTGCTCTTTCATCTTTTCCCTGATAGCAGGCGTATTATATATGCGATCTATTTCGGAGGCCAGAATATGTCCGTGCAAGTTGTCGTCCTCGATCACCGAAGCGGCGCCCGTGGAGCTATAAGCGAAGGCGTTGGTGGTTTGATCGTGCGATATTTTCGGCGACAACGGGATTATGACTGACGGAACCCCCCAGGCCGCTATCTCGAATATGGCGGAAGAGCCGGCCCGCGAGACTACGATATCCGCCACCCCGGCGGCCATGCGCATGGCCAGTTCATTCAGATAATCGAACGGGTGATACCGATACGCGTGCGAATCACCCTTCAGGATTACGCCCGTAGTCGCTTTTATCTCTTCGAGATTGGCTTTGCCCGTCTGATGAATGATCTGATATCTGTTGAGCAGATCCGGCAGAGCTTCGATTACGGCGTCGTTTATGCTGGCCGAGCCTTGAGACCCGCCGATGACGAAAATCACCGGTGTTCCCTGCTCGAGCTTCAGGAATTCATGCGCGCCATTCTTTAGGGGATTTGCGATCTCCGGCCGGATAGGGTTTCCTGTGTAGGCGATCTTCGGCTGGTTTTTTGCTCCGAAGTACTGCGCCGCATTCGGATATGAGATGGCGATCTTCCTGGCGAAGTCCCCGGCCCAGTGATTGACCCTGCCCGGATGCGAATCGGATTCATGGATGATGACCGGAATGTTCAGGATCCTGGCGGCAAAGAGCGCCGGAAAGCTCGGATAGCCGCCCTTTCCGAATATCACGTCGGGATAGATCGAATAGATCCTTATGATGGCGATGATACAGCCGGATATGGTTTTGAAGATGTCGGTGAAGTTGAGCAGTGAAAAATAACGGCGCAGTTTCCCCGCCGGCACGGGAATGAATTTTATCTCGTTTTCGTAAAGGGCGCGGGAATTGTACTGCTCCTTGGCCATGTAATAAAGCTCCGGCGGCAGGATCTTGCGCTCTGCGACCAGGTCATGCAGGGCTTGGGTGATCGCGATTATGGGATAGAAATGGCCGCCAGAGCCGCCGCCGGTGAATAGGATTTTCATGCGTTTTATTATAGCAAGAAGAAAGGCAACAAGCCCCTTCGGAACCCAGAACAGTCCCTAACCTATTTTGCATGCTCCTATTTTGCGTGCCTCGACACATTGGCGACGATCCCCGCCCCGGCCAGGATGATGATAAGCGCCGTGCCTCCGTGGGAGACGAACAAGAGCGGCAGGCCGGAAATGGGCACCAGGCCGAGCATGGCGGCAATGTTGACGAACGATTCCGTGATGACCAGAACCGCCACGCCGGTCGCCATCATCCCGCCGAAAACATCGGGGGCCTTGTTGCCTATCCGGAAAGAGCTTAAGGCAAAGGAACAATAGAGGGCTATCAAGACCATGCCGCCGGCCAGTCCGAATTCTTCAATGGCAACGGCGAATATCGAGTCGTCGGTCGGCTGGGGCAGATAGCCGAATTTCTGGATGCTCTGGCCGAAGCCGCGCCCGAACAGACCGCCGGAGCCTATGGCTATGAGCGACTGATTTATCTGATAGCTGGAGCCCTGGGTGTTCGCGGCCGGGTTCAGATAGACTTTGAATCGCTCTGCCGCGTAGGGCCTGAAATAGATCACTCCCGCCACCACCACCCCGAGAAGTATGAGGGATAGCAGTAGATGTCTCAACGGCATTCCTGCCAACATGAACATGACGATCCCGGTAAAGCCGATGATGACCAGCGTATCGGTATCCGATTGGATCAAGAGGAGCGTTCCCAGGATGGCCATGATGACGACATACGGAACCAGGCCGAATTTCATGCGCTTGATCCGGTCCTTGGCGAAATGCAGCCAGGCGGCAAAATAGATCACGGCGGCGATCTTCAGGAATTCAGACGGCTGGAATGAGAACAGGCCCAGATTGATCCAGCGCGATGCCCCGTTGAAATGCAAAGTCAGGCTGGGGATGAACAGGAGCAGATTCACGGCCACGGCCGCTATGAGGATTATGGTTGCGGTTTTGCGGAAAAAAGTGTATTTGAAGCGTGAAAAAAGAAAGAAGGCTACGGCGCCGATCACAAGGCTTATAGCCTGTTTGGTCGCTACTCCGCCGAATGTCGCACCCGTCTGCGACAATAATCCCAATGACGCGGACAAAAAGATGATGAAGCCGACGACAGTCAGAATTGCGGTCGAGTAGAGGAAGAACTTGTCTATGCGCGCTCCGGAGGACATTGTTAGGTTACGGGACTTTTGAAGCTTTCGATCTCGCTCCGTACTTGGGCGTATTCCGGCAGATCGGCTATCTTCGAGATCCCGAGATGAGACAGCAGTTGGATAGTCGGTTTGTACAGGAAACTCCTTGAGTCGGCGGGGTTATCGACGCGCTCCACCAAGCCGCGGATAAGAAGCGACCTCAAAATGAACTGCGAGTTCACGCCGCGGATATAATCAATGTTCGTTCTGGAGATCGGTCCCTGATACAGCACGATTGAAAGCGTTTCCAGGCCGGCCTTCCCCAGATCCCGCGTCAATTCATCCTTCGTAAGCTGTTCGATTAAAG
>CAYITC010000004.1:0-12142 GCA_964366245.1 uncultured Candidatus Saccharibacteria bacterium | reverse complement strand
CCCAGGTTTGCAAGTCCCCCGTCAGGGATCCTACATAGCCTATCTTTATTGCTTCGTTTGAACTACGGCGACCAAATGCAAGGAGTAGGATTACGACTATAATAACTACGACAAGCCAAGTCAGTTTTTTCATAGCCAGAGTCTATACTTTGTTATCTGAATGCGCAAGATAGTAAAATGATTTACGCTGCATACGCTTGACTTTGTCATATCCTAAGGAGTAAAATTCAGGCAGTCCTGATAACTCTGACATCAGAAAGCATCTGCTGAGAGTTTTCTTCGCAAGAGAAGAAGTTCAAATGGAGGAGAAATGCGCCCTCCCAGAGATATCAACCAATTTCTTATAGGCCTTATCGCTTATAGGATATGCGGAGACGACCCGGCTTTTGCCGGGCGTTTTCGTTTCTTCCGTAATCACTCGAATTATGCGTCTACCGATCTTTCTAAAGAAAACGACACTACTTCTTCTTTTTTGGGAATTATCCGATATTTTTGATGGATCTGTCAAAACCGCGGCCATAGAAAAAGCGATTCTCTTAGCGTCGCAACCGCGACGTTCGATAATGTGGTCGAGTGAACCACGTCTGATGAAAAAACTTCCAGTAACACAAATCTCTACTTGCGGGTTTGAAATCGGCAAAGATCGGTTTCTCTTTTCAAGTTCATCGAACGCATCTTTTAGCTGTTTAGATACCTTCATTTAGTTTGACTCTTTTTTACAAGTGCAATAACAGAGAACGCCAGATAGAATCCAGCCACCCACCAGAACGAGAAGGGCGGGAGAGCTATGGTGGCATAAGGAAACTTGGCAAAGATTTCCACGACAAAAAGCTCATAGGAAAGCAGTAGGTGCGCTCCCCAGCCGGCGACCGCTCCGAGAAATGGGTGAACGAAGCCGAGCGTTCCGGTCAGAAAGACGGCCAACATCGTCAGCGGAATGAACGGCAGGACCAGAATGTTCGCGACAACGCCGATCACGGAAATCTGTCCCATCATATGAAGAAGGAAGGGCGAAACGAATATCTGCGTGGCGAAACTGGCGGCGATTATCTCGCGCAGGCCGAGTTTCTCGGGAATCCAAGTGAGCTTGTTTTGGATCGGTTCGCTCAAAAGAATAAGGCCGATCGTGGCTAGGAAAGACAGCTGGAACGACGGATCGTGAAGCAAAATAAGGGGATTTTCGATAAGCATGATAAGACCGGCAAAGATCAGGGCTCTACCGACGCTATAGTCCCGACGAATAAGATCGGCGCAAAGAGCTATTCCGGCCATAAAACAAGAACGGATGACCGTCGCGCCCCCGCCGACCATGATCCCGAATAAGGCGATGCCGACCGCGCCTATGACTATTCCCCACACCCGCGGCAGGAAGGACAAGACGCGCCGGAACGCCACGGCAACAATGGTGATATTGAAACCCGACAGCACGATAATGTGTATAAGCCCGACAATTCGGAAATCTTCCAATAATTCTTTTCCAAGCGCGGCCTTTTCGCCGACCACCAGACACGAGGCCAAGGCGGCATGAGGTTCACCCAGGGCTTTCTCCAGATTTAATACGAATCTTCGTTTGATCGAAAACAAAAATGAGTCAACTTCAATGGATTTTTTTGGACGGGAGGAAGACGCCGACGTCGCTAGGAAAATTTGAGCGCTTTTTATCTCATAGAAAACATCATCCTTGGCCAAGTACCCCTGATAATCGAAACTGCGACCATCAGCGCTCCTGAAATTCACGGGTCTGGACAATTTTCCGGAAAAATCTACCGAGTTACCATAGGAAAAACGGGGGTAAGGCTTCGTTTTGGCCCTTATGCGCAAGCCCCGGGCGCAGAGTTCTTCCTTTTCGTTGAAAATTTCATTGACGGCGACCGCGAAAACTTGCCCGGTTTCTTTTCTCTGCGGATCTTCACTGACGATCCCGGTCCCTTTGACCGTCTGCCTCAAGCACGAGGCCGCGTCCGGCGGCGCATGGTTAAAAGAGACCGCGATCCTTATGATCGCAGCCGCCACAAAGACGCTCCAGAACGCGGCCGGCCCTTTTCTCACCCGCGAATCATAAACTTCGCCGGTTCAAGAAACCTTCAAAAAAAGTTCAAATTTTCATGAAGAAAAGTTAAAAAAGTTATGAATTTTTTACGCGGTGAATTCTTTGATCACTAATGCTTCCTCGCCAACGTTAAAAACCTTCTTGAATCTCGCCCCACGGGCTCCTTTCACCCGTTTTTCGCATTCCGCCCAGGTCTTATGCGTCTGGATCTTCTTATTCACCATGCTCACGTATGAATAGGCCGCGGCTTTTGAGCGGGAAGAGCCGGATTTTTTGACGGCCATGAGCGCGACGTCGTGAGAAATGTCTAAAATCTTCGGGATTCCATAATTTTCAAGTGACCCTTTGAATAATTTGGGCTTTCTCCTGTCTGCAAAAGCGGTAGCGATCTCATCACAGCGCTCATTCCCGCGGATTCCGACGTGACCGCCGACATATTGCCATTTAACCTTCCGCCATTTGACCAAGTCGTCGAGTTTTTCCCACAGATCGCGGTTTAAAACCTCTTGTTTTGTCTTGGTGATCCAGCCATTCCTCTTCCAGCCCAGGATCCACTTGGTGATCCCATTAATGAGATACGAGGAATCCGTATAAAGGGTTATGTCCGAACCGTTCTCTGTCTTTCCGAGTCCACCTATCGCCGCGGCTATCTCCATCCTGTTATTCGTCGTATCCTTTTCGCCGCCTCCCGACTCAAAAACCTTGTCGCCATCAATTACGACTGCCCCCCAGCCTCCCGGCCCGGGATTTCCTTTTGAGGCGCCGTCGGTAAAAATCGTGATCATACTAGGGATATATCACATCGACTATCCGCAATCTGATCTCCGGACGGTTCATGAACATGGACTTTTCGACGTTGGCGACAAGATCAACCGGCTGATTGGCGGAAATCGTCTTAGCCCACTCATTTGTCACTCCGAAGAAAGAGATCGCCGATATATTGTTGAATCTCAACTCGATGTGCTCGTTCGTTTTGCCGAACCGTCTGACTGAATTCGGAGTAACCCGCTTAAAAAGGAATACTGGTTTGCGGTTACCCGCTCCGAAGGGAGCTAATTTATGGATGTCCTCATAAAGCGAATGATTGACCTGATTCAACTTAAGTTCGCTGTCTATCAATAAATCCTCACCAACGGCCGGTATGGCTTCCGAAGCATTGTTCAATCGTATAGCCGTCTCATTCAAGCGTTCCTCTAAATGATGAATTGATTCATTGATGACGCCGAAGCCGCCGGAGTTTTTATGGCCGCCGAATTCCGTGAATATCCCGGCCGGCATGGCCCGCATTAATTCCACAACATGGGTCGTTCCTTCCGAACGGCAGGAGCCCTTGATGCCGCCGTCACCGTCTCTTCCCCAAAGAAAAACCGGCCTGCGGAACTCTTCGGCGCATGAATTAGCGGCCAAACCAAGCAATGACGGTCGCCATTCAGGATTGCCGAGGACGATAACGCTGGGAATGCCGCCAAGAGCCCCGCTTTGACCATAGCGATCATTAATGGTCTTCTTGACCTCTTTTACCAGAGAAGCGACAACGCCTTTTCTTTCGTTGTTTATCCGATCCAAATGGTCAGCGGACTCATTTGCCTCAATATCATTGTCGGCCACCAAGAGCTTGAACGCGTCCATCGGCGCGCCCATGCGTGAGGCGGCATTGATCCTTGGGGCGATCATGAAGGCGATATCGTCCTCCGTCACATGTGGCTGGGATATTTTCAGCTTTGACAGAAGCCTCTGCAGGCCTTTTCGCGGGCTTTTTCGCAGGACTTGCAATCCATAGTGCGCGAACACGCGATTCTCTCCCGTAAGCGGAACCATGTCCGATAAAGTGGCAATTCCGACAAGGTCGAGCAACCATTTTTCGTGCCCTTCCTTCAGGCCAAAACGATTTTGCTTGAGAATAGCCTGAATGAGCTTGAAAGCCACGCCGGTTCCGCAAAGATTTTTGTCCGGATACGCGCAATCAGCCTGCTTCGGATCTATGATCGCGACCGCCGGCGGCAATCTTTCCGGCGACTCATGGTGATCGGTGATGATGACCTCGATTCCTTTGCTTTGCGCATGTTCGATAGCTTCAAGATCGGAAATTCCGCAATCCACTGTTATCAAAAGTTTCACTCCTTTCTCGGCAAGCTCGTCTATAGCCTCCTTGTTCACTCCGAACCCTTCGTTATGGCGATGGGGGATGTAGATAATAAATTTTGTATAGCCTATTCTCTTAAAAAAATCGTGGAACATGCCGGCGCCGGGTATGCCATCGCAGTCATAATCAGTATAGACGGCGATCAGTTCATCGTTTTGGATAGCGTGAATGATCCTCGCGGCCGCCTTATCCGCATCCTTCAAGAGCGAGGGGTCGTGAACATCGCGCGCGTAATCGGGCCGAACAAATCGCGCGGCCAATCCGGCGTCAGTGATCCCCCGGTGGAATAAAAGGCTTGCAAGAAGATCGGAATACCCCGGAAAAGCGTCTTTTTCTCCGGGTTCGAGCGGACGGCGGATCGTGTACGAGGACATTGCGTAGTATTATACTATGTAACCAATATGAAAGATTGCATATTCTGTAAAATTGTCGCCAAGGAGATTCCCGCGAATATCGTCTATGAAGACGCGGACTTTCTGGCTTTCCTCGATATTCACCCGCAGTCGCCCGGCCATACTCAAATCATTCCAAAAAAGCATTACCGCTGGGTTTGGGATATACCGAATGAAGGGGCATATTTCGAGGTAGCGAAAAAGATAGCCTTGGCACAAAGAAAAGCCTTTGGTACGGAATGGATCTTAAGCAAGATAGTCGGCGACGAAGTGCCGCACGCTCACTTGTGGGTCTTCCCGAGCCATGAGGCGAAGGGGGACAAGAATAATCTTGCGGGGAACCAGAAAAAGATAGTCGAAGGCTTGGAATAATCACGGGCTGACAAAACTACGGTAACATAAAAAGCCCGCGCTGGTCGCGCGGGACAACGAAACGGTGAAACGGAGATCAAACTACCGGCTGGAGCGGCGCTTCCTGGGCCTTTCGAACTTCGCGTTCTTCGCGTTCCAGACGATCGAGAAACGACTGACAGGTTACGATGCGATCAATCTTCCTGGCCCATTCTTCGAGTATGAAGATCTCCGCTCGTCGCTCGATGGGCGTGCGGTTTTCACGGATGCAGTACTCCATGGAGCTGAACCAGACCATTCCACAACCGCCGTTATCCAGATCGCTCAAACACGCGTATTTCGAGAAAATATCGTCGACGCTGATCCGGGGCATTATGCGCGCCTTGCCATTGATGCAGTCGAGCAGACGGCCAAGACGCACCCAGCCCATGTCACGAAACTCTTCACTGCCCGGGATGTGCTCCAGATTTAGAAGTTCGACTTCGGGGAAAACAAGACCCCTAACAGAGATCGAGTAACTGATTTGAGAGGTGGAGAACATGATTAAGAATGTTATCTACATGCATATTGCTCCAATTTTCGGCGTTGTCAACAGCGTGAATAACCCCACTCATTTTTTCACCGAACTGAAGCGTCCTCCAAAGCCTCGATCCCCGGCAGGGTTCCTTTCGCCAGGAATTCCAGCATCGCGCCGCCGGCGCTGGAAACGAAAGTGAACTTGTCTTCGAGTTTGAGAGATGAGATGGCCGCCAGGGTATCGCCGCCGCCCACGATGGTGGTCGCTCCGCGGGCAGTCGCTTCTTCCATGATCTTCGCTATATCGAGCGTCGGACCATTGTAACCGTCTTCATAGAGACCCGTCGGGCCGTTCCAGAGGATAAACTGCGCTGCCTTTATTCTTTCCTCCAAAATTTTTATTGACAGCGGGCCGATGTCCACGACCTTATCGTCTTTCGACAATCCGTCCGCGGCTTTGATTTGCCCATTTTGGATGACAACATCCGTGGGAATGAGGATCTTGGAATTGTTTATGAACGGATCCAGACCAAAATCGCCTTTTGAAAGGAGTGACTGACCGGTTTCATATCCCTTGGCCTTAAAAAGATCGTTGGCCAGAGCCCCGCCGACAAAAACCGTATCGGCTATGCCCAAAAATTTGGTTATGAGCGGCAGTTTTGTCTCGAACTTGGCTCCGCCGATGATGAAAAGAAATGGATGAATGGGATTGAACGCTTTGGAAAGATGCTCAACCTCCTTTTCTATCTGTAATCCCGCGTAACCGGGGATATATTTCGGTACGCCGACTATCGAAGCGTGTTCTCGATGGCAGACCGAAAACGCGTCGTTCACGTAAATGTCGGCGAGCGAGGCCAGTTCCCTGGCAAACTTTTTGTCATTGTTCTTTTCGCCGTCCCATCCGCGCAAATTTTCCAGAAGAACGCATTCGCCGTTTTTTAGTTCTCGTTCGATGATATCAAAGGCTTTTCTATAGTCTTTGATGAAGACGACCGGCACGCCGAGCTTCTTTAGAACCATCGCGACCGGCTCGAGCGTTGGTTTTTCGCCTTCCATGACTTCTATGTGACTGGCCAGAATGACCTTCGCGCCACGGCTCCGCAGGAATTCTATCGTCGGCAGTGCGGCATTGACGCGAAAATCGTCCGTCACAACGCCGCCTTTTACCGGCACATTGAAGTCCGTACGTAAAAATACCCTCACCCCCTGCAAATTTTCGATATCTCGAAGCGTTTTCATCATCCTATTGCGTCAACCGCCCTGATGAGCTCCTTGAACCCGGGCATATTCACGCTTTCCCGGCCGACGAGGAGGCCGTCAACTCTACCTACTTTGATGATATCGCCGGCATTGCGAAAGTTCACCGAGCCGCCATATAGGACGCGCACCTTGTGGCCCGCTTCATGGCCGAAAATGTCGGCGAAAACTTTCTTTACGAAAAGAGACATCTCATAGACTTGTTCCGGCGCCATCGCCTCCTTGGCGCCGATCGCCCAGATCGGTTCATAAGCCAGGATCACGCGCTTGGTCTTGTCTGGAGAGATTCCGGCGAACGTCTTTCTTATCTGTTTCTTCAAAAAATCCAGATGCGAGCCGTTCTCGTCGCGAGTTTTCTCGCCGACGCAGACCACCGCGATCATGCCTGCCTCCACTATCCTCCCGATCTTCCGCGACACAGTCTCGTCCGTATCTCCAGCCGCGCGCGCTTCGGAATGGCCGGCGATGACGAATTCGACATTGAGGCTCTGGAGCGTTTTGGCGCTGACTTCTCCGGTATGGGCGCCGCCTTCCTCCAGGGAAACCGTCTGGGCGCCGATATGGAATGCCGGCGGCTGACTTCTGGACACGCAAGCGGCGATAAATGGGAAAGGCGGGCAGACGACGACGTCGGTATTGCATAATTTTGCCGAAATGGCTCGAGTCTTGCGCGCGACGGCCTTGGCGGCCTCGAAAGTCTCCGGATTCATCTTCCAATTCCCTATGACCAGCCTTTTTGCCATGTGTTTAATTTATTAAGAGGCGGCGGACCGCCGCTTCTCATTCTATCATGTCCCGTGTTAAAATCTCTTCATGAAGGATCACGAAAAAAGACAAGCGGGCTTTACCATGACCGAACTGCTCATGGCGCTCTTTATCATGATCCTTATCGGCGCCATTGGAACTACGGTTTTTTACGGTTCGAAAAGAACCAAGACCCTGGAGGTCATCACTGACGGTCTCAACTTTACGATGGAGCTAGCGCGATCGGACGCTTTGGCAGGCAAGGGCGGCTCGAATTTCGGAATTTTCATCGCTACTTCCTCTTATACCTATTTTATGGGATCTTCTTATGTCGATGGAAACGCCAGCAACAGGACAACGACCATCCCTTCAGGCTGGCTCCTAAGCACCAGCACCGGAAACGGCAGTTCGGCGATAGTCTTCCTGCGCTTGGCCGGAACGCCCCAAGCCATGGCCACCGTAACCGTGAGCAATATCGGCGATCCTTCCCTCACCCGAAGCTTGATCGTTGGCTCCCAGGGCAATATAAGTGTAAAATGAGCTGAATGAAAGGGTTCAGTCTCACGGAGATCGTGATCGGAGCGGCGATAGTCGCTTTGGTAGTGACAGCCGTCGCCAGCGCCTGGCAGTTTTACGTGAAGTTAAGCGGGCAAAGCACCCGATTGACCCAGGCCGCGTTGCTGATCGAAGAGGGTGGCGAGGCCCTGCAATACATGCGAGACAAGGGCTAGGCGGCCAATATCGCTAATCTTTCTTTAAATACGGCTTACTATCTTATATGGAACGGCAACGATTACATTGCCACAACTACGCCCGTTCTTATCAACAGCCAATACAGCCGGACGGTCTCGTTCAGCGCGAACCAGCGCAATACTTCAGACAATATTGTCGCATCCGGGGGAACGACGGACCAGGGAACGCGAACCGCAACTCTAAATATATATGCGAATTTAAGCACGACTTCGCCGATACTCCAGTCGCAAATGCTCATTCATGATACATATGGCAACTAAAAAAAGCGGCTTCACTCTGGTCGAGACCCTGACTTATGGGGCCGGATTGGTGATCATTCTGGGAGGAATGGTCATCTTCATGGTTTATCTTTATGATTGGTACAGGACGACAACCGTTCCCACCAGAGCTGATCAGGTAGGCATAGCTTTGGTAAGCCGGATCGTGAACGATATACGGGGAGCCGACATCGTTAACGATTCAGGGAGTGTTTTCAACAGCCAGATGGGCGCGATCTCCCTGACGACAAGTTCCGGTCCCAATTCCACCACTACAGTCTATGCCCTCCAGGGCGGCGTCATGAAATATAAGGCTGATTCGGCCGCGACCACGACGGTCTCCGCCGATGATATCCTAGTCTCCGGATTTTATGTAAAAAAACTTATCACCTCGGTCTCGACGGTCGTGCGCGTAGAAGTGGACGTGGATTATCATACCCCGGCCGGCACGAGCACGAATATATACAACGGCCTGGCTGTTCTACGCCAATCATATGAATAAAACAAGCGCGTTTTCAAATAAAAAAGGCGGCTACGTGGTCATCGTTCTGGCGATACTTTTCTCCGCCCTCGGTTTGGTTCTGGTTTTGGGAGGAGCCGTTCCGGTGATTTCTCATTATTCTTCGACGCAAGGATACGCGTATTCGAAGCAGGCTCTGCAGGCTTCCAATAGCGGCATCAGCGAGGCCATATACAGGCTGAAGACCGGCAAAAACCTGCCTAACTCCGTGACTGTCTCTCTCGACACGGGTTCTTCGACAATAACGACGACGGCAATGCCGGACGGCAAAAAAATAACAGTCACCGGAACCCAAAAATCTTATCAAAGAAATTTCCAGGCAAACCTCGCCTTCGGCGACGGAATTGCTTTTCATTATGGGGTCCAATCAGGAATGGGCGGATTTGTCTTGCAAAATAGCTCAAGCGTTACGGGTAACGTGTATTCGAACGGAACCGTAACGGGTTCGGGTAATTATATTTACGGAGATGTTGTTTCCGCGGGGGCCAACGGCCTCATAAACAGCGTCCACGCGACAGGCACTGCTTACGCTCGCACAATTCAAAATTCGACGATCGATAAGGATGCCCACTACCAAACTCTTGTAAATACGGCCGTATCCGGCACACGATATCCTGGAAGCGCTGACCAGCCGACGGCCGACATGCCGATCTCCGACGAACAGATCTCCGATTGGAAAACATGGGCCGCGAGCGGCGACAGCGTGACCTGTACGAACGGCACGTATTCCATAACTTCGAGCATGTCCCTGGGTCCGAAGAAAATCCCTTGCGATCTGCTTATAAAAGGCAACGGGATCCAGCTTATTGTCACCGGACCCATATGGGTAGTCGGGAACTTGACGACGCAAAACGGACCGATCATCAAAATGGACCCGGGATTAGCCGAACAAAACGTGGCGATCATTGCCGATGATCCGGGAGCGCCGACAACTCGCGGGCTTGTGACTATCGGTCAAAATACGGAATTCCAGGGATCAGGCACGGCCGGTTCCTATGTCTTTACGATATCAGGAAACACGGCCTCTGAAAACGGCATCAATACGAATGCCATAGATATGGGACAATCAGCCGGAGCTCTCGTGGCGTACGCGAACCATGGACAGATAACGCTCGGCCAAAGCGTATTCGTAAAATCAATAACCGCCTATAAAATAATTCTTACTAACACCGCTAACGTCAGATATGATTCCGGTCTGGCCAGTACGCTGTTTAAGGCTGGACCGGAAGGCGGCTACGATATTTTAAATTGGTTCGAATTCTAATTTATAGTGTCCACCAGGGAATATATCGGTGAGATCATCGAGATGGCGAAGACTCCGACCGCCGCGCCGATGACTACCATGAGTATCGGTTCGATGATCGTAGACATGTTCTTGGTCTTCTGCTCGATGTCGCTCTCGTAATAATCGGAGACATTTCCGAGCATGTCGCCTATCTTGCCGGTCTCTTCGCCTACCGAAAGCATTTCGGCGAAAAACGCCGGATACAGTTCTTCGTATTGGCCGAAGACTTTCGACATCAGGTCGCCTTTTTTGATCGCGTCCCCGGCCTTCGCGAGCACATCCTTGAAGTAGACGTTCTGTACCACGGTTCCGGTTATGGAAACGGATTCGACGACTTCGACTCCGGACGAAATGAGCGACGAGAGCGTCCTCGCGGTGCGCGCCGAATTGACTTCCCGGATCAGCGGGCCGATGATGGGCAACTTCAGGAGTAGGCCGTGGAAGAATCTCTTTCCGGAGAATTTCTTCGACCAATACCAGAGCCCGCCTACGGCCAGAATGACGGCCAGCAGGATAAGAAGCCCATAATATTGAATGGCTTCGCTTATGCCTATGATCATCTTGGTCATGAAAGGCAGAGGGACGTTCAGATCCATGAAGACTTTAGTGAGGGTCGGCACGACGAAAACGAACATCAGCATGCCGATCGCGACCATCACCAGAAGGATGACACCGGGATACATGAGCGCCCCACGGACCCTCCGCTCGAGCGTATAGGCGCTCTCCATCTGATCAGCCAGGGCCTTGAGCGATTCCGCCAAGGTTCCGCTCTGCTCGCCCGCGTGAACCATGGAAGAGAATATCGGCGCGAAGGTCTTCGGATGCTTCGACAGGGCTTCGGCAAAGGTCGAGCCCTTATTGATCTCGGCCATAAGACTGGCGAGAACGTCCTTCAGCATCTTGTTTTTCGACTGCCGCTCGATGACGGCGAGCGATCGGGACAGCGCCAGGCCCGAAGACAGCATCAATCCGAGATTGCGGGCAAAATTGATCTTTTCCGATGTCTTTACGCGGGAGAGAAAGCTGATATTCACGTTCATTTTGAGGCCATGGCCTATGACTTTCTCTTTGAATTCGATCAGCTCGTCCCCGCTCTCTCTTATCATCCGGTAAAGCTCGAAGCGGTCGGTAGCATCCTTTTCCGCCGAATACACTTCGCCGCCCGTCTTTTTTGCCGTGAAGGTGAAATGCGACATATTATTCGGAAACTACCCGCAAAACCTCCTCGACGGTCGTGAGCCCCTGGACGCACTTGAATATGCCGTCCTCCAGCATGGTCAGCATGCCCTCTTTTCGCGCCTGCTCCTCGACCTGATTGGTTGTCGCGTCCTTCATGATGAGGTCCCTGACGGCCTGGCTCATCTTCAGGACCTCGTGGATGCCGACGCGACCTTTGTAACCGTCACCTTCGGCGTTCGGTCCCGGCTTATAGAACTGGAGGGTATCCCAGTCGTCGGAAGATTTTATGATCTTTTCGTCTATGAGAGCGGCGCGGACTTTTTCGAGATCGACACTCTTGCCGAGCTGATCCAGCTGGTCTTTGGAAAGGACGTAGCCGGCTTTTGATTCGGTGAGCTCGCGGACGAGGCGCTGGCCGATGATCACATCGAGGGTGGATGCCAAGAGGAACGGCTCGACTTTCATGTCGAGGAGGCGCGGGATGGCGCCGGCGGCGGAGTTGGTATGCAAGGTAGACAAAACAAGGTGGCCGGTCAGAGCCGCATTGACAGCCAGAGCCGCCGTTTCGTTGTCACGGATCTCGCCGACCATGATGATGTCCGGATCCTGACGGACGAGGGTGCGTATGCCCTGGGCGAAGCTGAAACCGATCTCCGGTCGGACATTGGTCTGATTGATCCTGGCCATCTGGTATT
>CAYITC010000003.1:0-12821 GCA_964366245.1 uncultured Candidatus Saccharibacteria bacterium | reverse complement strand
AGAATGAGGCTGAGTGCAATGCTTTTTGCAGTCAGGAGCAAAACCGTGAGACCTGCATGAACTTCGCCGTGGATAATGGCATGATGAGCCAGGAAGAGGTTAGCGTGATGAAGCGCCAGATGGAGATAGGCAAGAAGTTGGACGCCCAGAGACGCCAGATGGAAAACCGCGGGGACAGGAGACAGTCGCCCCAGATGAGGCCCGAGATGCAAGACAGGTCGCGGGAACCGCGCGGCGGCTATTTCGATTATAAAGACGACGGACGCCGTCCGCCGGACTTCCAGGAGGGCATGATGAGACGTCCGCCCGAGGGAGTACGTGAAGGCATGCGGCCGCCGGACGGCCGCATGCCTCCAGAAGGGTTCCAGCCGCCTGAAGGAATGATGCAAAGAGGCGACTTTAGGCCGTATGACGGACAAATGCCACCTGAAGGTTTCACGCCTCCGCCGGATGGCTTCCGTCCTCCGGACGGTACGCAGATGATGCCTCCGCCAGAAAACTTTACTCCGCCAGACGGTTCCGCAATGCCTCCACCCCCACCTCCTGCCGAGCCCGTATCTGTACCCGCTCCGGCATCAACGCCTGCGCCTGCACCAGAACCAACCAGCCTTCTTGACACGGATCTATTAGCCAACGCTCTAGGTGCTTTCGTGAGAGCCTTCTCGGGGAAATAAAGGGTTAGAAAGAATAAGCGCGCACATCCATCCATGTGGGATGTATCAGCAAGGAATTTAATGATGTGTAAACATGACGCCTTTCTCGGTATTTAATTTGAACATAATGCACGGGCGCAATCGCAGGAGCGCCGTTTTTCCGCCGTTTGTCGGGCGTGAAGAGATTCAGGATAATCTTAAGAAGATAATCGATTGCATTCATTTTAATAATCCTGACATAGTCACTCTTCAAGAGGTTGATGAGGGGTCTGTCTTCAGCGGCAGTTTTAATCAGTTTGAATTTATAAAAGAGAAACTAGGATACCCATACGCTTATTTTGCCTCGACCTGCGTCGGTAAATTGATCGGTAAAAATGTTTTCGTGACGGGGAACACCATATTCTCGCGTTATCCATTGGAGAATCGCGAATCTTTTAAATTCAACTTCTCTTTTCCCACCGATCGCATGGGGTTCGTCATTGCCGATATAAAACTCCCGGAAGGCCGGATATTGACCGTCGTCTCCGCGCACTTGGTATATCTCGACTGGACGCGCCCTCATTCCAGGAAATCGCAACTGGACATAGTCCGGAAAGCGGTTGAGGCTAGAGGGAACAGTGTTATGATAGCCGGGGATTTCAATTGTGACTTCTTGGGTAAGGAAGATTCCTTGCGATCTTTTGTAAGCCAGCTTCATCTAAAAGTCTTTGAGCCGGACGGTGAAAATATGAATACATACCCTTCTTGGAATCCCTTTAAGCGAATTGACTACATACTACCCTCAAGAGGGCTTGATTTAGTCTCTTATAAAACTCCATCTGACATAGTCTCTGATCATTTAGCGGTCTTTGCCAAGTTTTCAATGCGTTAAAATCGCGGATCAGAATTCAAATGTCAGACAGCTGGCAATTTTGGTTGCGCTGTGTAATTATTTAGCGCAATGGATAACATAATTGATCTCATAAATCTCCTGCAGATCACTCGCGTTCAACCGCAATATGGTTATTCCATAGCCGGCGGGAATATGCGATTGGGAAACCTTGCGGAACATCATTATTTGGTCACTATGATCGGTTGGCAACTTTCTGAACTTGCAAATAAGAAGGGGGCAAAGATCGATACGCATAAAGTCATGAAGTTTTGTCTGTTACATGATATCGGGGAATTGTTCGGCGGCGATATCGGCATGTATTACGCAAAAGCGAATTCCCACGCTCGTACCGCCGCGAAGAAGTTCGAAGAAGAAAATCAAAAATTTCTTTCAAAATACTTCGGCAATAGAAAAGAGGTGCTGATTTTAACGAAAGAAATTCTCGAGTCAAAATCAGATGAGGCCCATATCGCGAAAATAGCCGATTATTTGGAAACGACGCACTATAAGCTTTTCAACGATAAGCTCAATAGGAAAGATATCGCGCTCATCGCGCCGAAACTTACCGAAAAAGTCTCTAAAATCAAAGATTCGGTAGCCAAAAAAGAGTTGCTTGAATTCGTGGAATCTTGGAAACAAAAAATGCGCAAGTACGGTTCATTTCTGGATGCATCCACTGACGCGCTTGGAATATGATTTACCCTATCGTCTCTGTATATTTCCAGGTCTGCTATGCTTAAGAATGTGAAAAACGTTATTAGAGATACGGGCATAATCGTATTGAGCATCCTCATCGCCGTTATCCTCATGAAGACGGGCGTGCTCCAAGAGCTGTTCATTTCGACCCGGGATATGAACTTCCTAAACAGCTTCATCTCCGGATTCTTCTTTACTTCAGTTTTTACGACCGCTCCGGCCATCGCCGCTCTGGCCGAGATAAGCCAGATCAATTCACTGTGGGGAACAGCCTTGTTCGGAGGACTCGGCGCCATGTGCGGCGATTTCATAATTTTTCAATTCCTACGGAACCATTTTTCGACCCATATCTTCGAAATGGCCCGGATGAAAGGTTTCGGCAGAAGGTTGAAAGCCCATTTGAAATCGAGATTTTTCAGATGGCTTACCTTCCTCTTGGGCGGTCTCATCATCGCCTCGCCCTTGCCGGACGAGCTTGGCCTGGGCCTCCTCGGCTTTTCAAAGACCAAAACCTTCCCATTTCTGATATTATCATTCGTATTCAACTTTATCGGCATACTTATCGTGGGCCTTGTGGCACGTGCGATTGTGTAAAATATCATATGATAAGATGAAGATTATGAAGAAGCCCGCGGTTACGGTTTTCGGCCTCGGACGCATGGGCGCGCAGATAGCCAGGCGCTTGCATAAAAATGGATTCAAGGTGGTCGCCTGGAATCGTTCCCCAGAACCCGTAAGGGAAGTTAAGAAATCCGGCATGTTTGCGACAAATGACCTTGGGGAGGCGGTAGGCAGAATCACGGACACTACACAAAAATGCAGTATGCCAAGAATCTTCTGGGTCATGCTACCGCACAAGATCACGCGCGAATTCATTCTTGGCCGTGGACATCTGGGCGGGCACCTGAAAAAAGGCGACATCGTCATAGACGGCGGAAATTCCTTTTACAAGGAATCCATGGAATTGGCGGCACGGCTAAAGAAGAAAGGCGTCCATTTCTTCGACTGCGGCACGTCCGGCGGCGTCTGGGGTGAGAAGAACGGCTTCGCGCTCATGGTCGGCGGTCCGAAGGAGAAATGGAACACCGTCGAGCCCGTCATTAAGGTATTGTCGGCAGGCGATAATTACGGCTATCTTGGTAGAGCCGGAGCGGGTCATTTTGCCAAAATGGTCCATAACGGCATCGAATACGGCATGATGGAGGCTATAGGAGAGGGCTACGGCGTATTGGAGGCCAGCGGATTCAAGTTCGATCTGGCCAAGGTCACGCGAATATACCAGAAAGGCTCGGTCGTCAGGAGCTGGCTCATCGACCTCTGCAGGGATATCTTTGAAACGGAAGATTTGAAAAAGGTGAAGGGCAAGGTCGATGCCGGCGGCGAAGGCGAATGGACCATTAAGACCGCCAAGGAGCTTGGAGTGGACGCGCGCGTTATCGAAGATTCTCTGAAAGTCCGCATCGAATCGGCCAACCCCAAGAATCAGAAGAAATTCTCGAATAAGATGGTCGCGCTCATGCGCAAGCATTTCGGGGGACACGCCATACATAAATGAAACAACTGCTAAAAATCTTAATAACCATTGCGATCATCGGAGCCGCCGGCAAGGCCGCGTATTCATACAGCCCGCCGGCTCGGCTTTTTATCGACGATATTCTGTATCGTATCCGTCTGCTCTATGAACCGCCGTGTTCCAGATCGCTCACGTATTCGCTTGGCAGTTTCGACGCGAAGTTCGGCGTGACAAAAGAATATTTTTTAGGCGCGCTTAAAGAGGCCGAAGGAATATGGGAAAATCCGCCCGCCAAAGATCTATTCGCTTATGACGCTCAAAACGGCCGCATGAAGATCAATCTTGTCTATGATTATCGCCAGGAAGCAAGTAGCAAGCTCCGGAGCCTCGGCATAGTCGTGGACAATAGCAAGGCGACGTATGACAGGCTTGATTCGAGGTATGACTTGCTGAAAAAGAATTATACCCAAGCCAAATCCGAATACGATGCGGCAGTCAAGGCTTTTGATGACAGGCAAAAAGCCTATCAGGATAAGGTTCAATACTGGAATAAGCGCGGCGGGGCGCCGCACAAGGAATATGAGGAGCTTCAGGCCGAGCAGGCCGCGCTAAAGACGCAATTCTCCGGAATAAAGGCGCGCGAAGCGCAAATAAACGCCATGGTGAGCGAGATCAACGCCCTGGTCGTCACTCTGAACAGCCTAGTGAATTCCCTGAATCTGACTGTCCAGAAATATAACACCATCGGGTCGTCTCTCGGCGAATCTTTTGAAGAGGGCCTGTATCATACCGACGGAGCCGTGAAGCAGATAGATATCTATGAATTCAAGGATCGCGCCGGCCTTGTCCGGGTGCTGGCGCACGAACTGGGACACTCTCTCGACCTCGATCATGTCTCTGATCCGAAGGCCATCATGTATTCGTTTAATCAGAGCGCGAATATGGTACTTACCGCAGCCGACATGGCCGAGCTAAAAACAAAATGCGGGATAAAATAATCTGCTATAATCACGGCAATGTATTATCTTGTTGCGATCGCTCTAAGCCTCTGCGTAGCCTATTTCCTAATTTTCAAGGTCTTTTCCGTGTTTTTCGGAGAAAATAACGCCGGAATCTCCAGAAGGGCGGTATTGTCGGTAGCAATGATATTTGTATTCGCTTGGCTTGGCTATACCGTCACATTCCTTATTCCCGACCTGGAAACCGGCAATCGGGTCCTACATTTATTCGTCGGCGGATTCTTGGGCACCCTTATATGCTTCCTGGTCGTTAAGGACGGCGGATTCAAAATAAGCCGGATCCAATTTTTCATCATGAGCTTGCTCATAGTCACTGCCTTGGGCGCGTTCAATGAGCATATGGAATACTTCCTGCAGACATATGTCCGTTATCTTTTTTATTCTAATCCAAAAGACACCTGGCTGGATCTCTTGAGCAATACGACGGGCATCCTCTTCGGCAATGCTTGTTTGCTCCCGTTCTTAAATCGAACCGGGAAGTAGATTGTGCTAGTATCATGCGATGAAAAAACAAACGATCAAGGGGATAATATCTACGATAGCCAAGGGGGCGGGATTCATAGATGATCCGGATCCGAAAAAAGACTCCATCTACATAGAGCCCGGCTTTTTGAATACGGCTCTTAACGGCGACACCGTTGAGGTGGCGCTGAAAGAAGTCAGTTCCCGCGGAAGAAAGGAGGTACAAGGTGAAGTCGTCCGTGTCATCGAACGCGCCAAGACCGCTTATGTCGGCGTCGTGGCTTTTGACGGCTCCACATGCCAGATCATCCCTGACGACAAGAAGATGTATGTCAGGATCGACATTCCATCCAAAGACGCCCTGAATTTGACCAAGGACGACAAGGCGTATGTGAAGCTCCTGCCGTGGACGGACCCGAAGAAAAACCCGGAGGGCGAGGTCCTGAAAGTGCTCGGTAAAAAAGGCGAAAACGACGTTGAGATGGAATCTATCGTCCTTGATAAGGGTTTTGCCATAGGTTTTCCGCGTGAGGTAGAAGAGGAGGCGACTCAAATAGGTCTGACCCAAAAGAAGATCCCTCCGGAAGAGATCGCCAAGCGCCGGGATATCCGCGATACGCTTACGTTCACGATCGACCCGCATGACGCGAAGGATTTCGATGACGCCATCTCCTTCAAGGAGCTTCCAGGCGGACTCTATGAAATAGGCGTGCACATAGCCGATGTATCTCATTATGTTCGCGAAGGCACAGCGCTGGACAAAGAAGCCGTCAAGCGGGGTTGCTCCATTTACCTGGTCGACAGGACGATACCCATGTTGCCGGAGATCCTATCGAATGACATCTGCAGCCTGAACCCAAATGAAGACAAGCTAAGTTTTTCCACCATTTTCGTCATGAACGATGAGGCACGAATCAAGGAACGCTGGTTCGGCAAGACAATCATGAACTCGGATCATCGTTTTACCTATGAAACCGCTCAAGCGGTCATCGACGGAAAAACAGAACCGGGCCATGAGCACCGGGAAGTTTTGACCACTCTTAATAAAATAGCCAAGGTCCTGCAGAAAGATAAATTTCTCGAGGGCGCGATCGAGTTCGAGCAGGATGAGATAAAATTCAAGCTGGACGAGAAGGGCCGGCCGATCGGCGTCTACGTGAAAGAGAGGCTCGACACTCATAAGCTGGTGGAGGAATTCATGCTGTTGGCCAACCGCGAGGTCGCCAAGTTCATCTTTGATTCCATAAAGAAGAAGGGCACTCGGGATACCGGTTCCATATATCGCATCCACGATACTCCCGATAAGGAAAAGATCGCGGAATTAAAAAGCTTCGTGGAAGCTTTGGGCTATGAGCTTCCTGGCAAAGCTGGCGACGTCGCGGCCAAGGACATCAACCATCTCCTCGACCAGATCGAGGGCACGCCGCATGAATCGCTCATACGGACGGCCACTATCCGCTCGATGCAAAAGGCCATATATTCCACGCGGAACATCGGGCACTTCGGATTGGCCTTCGATTTCTATACGCATTTCACTTCGCCGATCAGGCGCTATCCGGATCTTCTGGTCCATCGCATCCTGATGAAGCACCTGCATAATGAGCCGTTCCGGGATACTGAAGTGAATACTTTCCAAAAGATAGCGGATGCTTCGACACAACGCGAGATAGACGCGGCCGACGCCGAGCGGTCCTCCAAAAAGCTGAAGCAGGTCGAATACATGAGCACCAAGATAGGCAAAACATTCCAGGGCATGATCTCCGGCGTTTCCAAATGGGGCATCTATGCCGAGGAGATGGAGAGCCGTTCCGAGGGTATGATCAGTTTTGATAATCTCGGGAAGGATTACTGGGTTTTCGATCGGAAGAATTATTCGATAGTAGGAGAGAGGACGAAGAAGAAGTACACTCTTGGGGACAAGATCAGGTTTAAGGTCGTGGCCGCCGATCTTGATAAAAAAATGCTGGATTATGCTGTGGTTTAAGACTTTGGAGCCGGAACCGGGGATAGACGCGCTTTCCAAAGAGATCATTTTAGCTTTGCGGACCGGTAAGAAGGTCTTATGGTTCGTGTGCGGCGGCTCGAATGTGCCCGCCGCAGTTAAAGCCATGGATATCATCCGTGAAAGAGCCGATGAAAATATCCTGCCAAACCTGACTGTCGCCCAGACCGACGAAAGATATGGTCCGATCGGTCATAAGCATTCGAATTGGCGGCAGATGATGGATACGGGCTTCACTGCCGACAAAATAAATGTTATCCCAATGCTTGTCGGCAAATCGCTCGAGGCCACGGTAAGCGATCACGCGGATCAGATAGAAACCGCCCTTAAAGAAACCTCTAGAACAGGCGGACTAGTCATCGCATTATTTGGCATAGGCGCAGACGGCCACATTGCCGGGATATTGCCCGGTTCGCCGGCCCTGGCGGACCCGCGTTATGTTTCAGGATATGAGGCTAGCCAATTCACGCGGATAACCCTGACTCCCCCGGCGATCCGGAAAATCCACAGCGCCTATCTGCTGGCATTCGGGCCCGCAAAGAAATATTCATTGACCAATCTTAGAGATCGCGTCAAGAAAATAGACAGGGAACCATCCCAGCTTTTAAAAGAGCTTTCCCTGGTCCGCGTATATTCAGATCAGCTCTAGCCTATTTCAAGATGTGCTTGAAAAAGTAGTACCAGTATTTGAGCATGAGGTGGATAGTTCCTTCCTCTTTGAATCGACGGGCCGAAGTCTTTATGGAAAATTTCGGATTGAAGACGACCCGGCCATGTTTGGCGATTTTCTTAGCTGTATCCGTGTCCTCGCCGTAGAACTTGATGGCAGTCGTATAGCCGCCGGCCTTCGTTAGCGCGTCAGCCCGGATGATGTTGTTCCCGCCGATGAGGATCGCGCCTCTTTTGATCGGCCGCGACTGCAGGAATCTGCTCATCAGGCTATAAACGGTTTTCTGCGTTGCCAAAGATGAGCGCCTGAAAAAAGGATGCCCGTCATGATAATCATAAGGTCCAGTGGCCGCCACGATCTCTGGATCTAAAAAATGTTCGACACCCCTTGCCAGCCAATCGGTCTCTGGAAGACAGTCGGCGTCGATATTGGCGATGAGACCTCCGACAGCCTCGATACGTCCTCGCTCGCGCGCGTTTAAAAGGCCCTTGATCGGTTCACGCACGACCTTGACGGGATACCTGGACGCAATTTCGGCGGTTCTGTCGGTGCTGGCATTATCGACCACGATCACCTCTCGATCCTGGTAATCCTGGGCTAGCGCCGCCTCGATCGTTTTGGCAATATTTTTTTCTTCATTATAGGCGGGTATGACTATGGAGACTTTCATGGATTTATCTGGTTCCTACCCAGTCCTTGACGCGAGCTTTGCCGAACACCGCGACCCAGAATGTTTCGAGCATCCAAACATAAAGAAGCTTGACCCAGCCGACCTGATGCGCGCGGCGGCCGGAATGAAGGACGAGCATGGAGCTGTCGTAATGAGTCCTGCCGATCTTGGACAATCTGCTGAACAGATTCCCGTCTTCTCTGGTGACCAGATCTTCTCTAAATCCGCCTACCATATCAAAAGATTTCTTGCGTATTATCTGGAATTTACCGGGAGCCTCGCCCATGCCGAGAATATTATTCTTCACATAATGGACTATGTTGAAGCCGAAATAGACGATCCTGTCTCCGGTCGTCTCGAATTCAGGCAAAACTCCTAACTTGCCCGTGATCGCCACCAGATTTAGATCCGCTTCAAAACTGGCGATGGCGCGCTTGAACACGGCATCAGGGTCTTGGATCATGCAGGAAGAATCGGTAAAAACCAATATCTCGCCGCGCGCGAGTTTTGCCCCGGCATTCCGATTGGCGGCAATGGTAACATGCTTCACTTCCGGAACATGGACCAGATCGGCATAGGAGCCGGCCACGGCTACCGTGTTATCAGTGCTTTTATCATCGCTCACGATGATCTCATGGGGTAAGGTAAGCTTGGTCTTCAGGTCGGCTAATGTTCTGCCGATATATTTTTCCTCGTTATATGTCGGGATTATGATCGAGATCATTGGATTTTATTTAAAGCGTCATCGCTTCGGTTTTGGTTTTCAAATACTTCTTATACCCGAGAAACGCGACAAAAGCGACTATGAACAGCGATGCCACGGATATACGACCGAGCCATGTATCAACTTGCATATACAGGTTGCTGAAGAAGTAGCCCACGCCGATAAGCAGTCCCGTCCAGATGAACTGACCGGCCAGATTCACGCTAAAATATTTCCAGAAGGGAACTCTCGCCATGCCCGCGGCCATGAGAATCGCCAAAGCGAAGCTGAAGCCGTTTGAAATTTTCGAGATGAAAAGGATGCGGTACTTGTACTTGTGGAACATATTCGTAACTTTGATTATATCTCCTTCCGTTACGCTAAAATATTTACCGAAACGCCTTATGAATCGGTGGCCGAAATGACGGCCGACATAGTACCAACCGACGTCTCCGAGTAGATCGCCGACCATCAAGGCAATATAAACCGGCAGAAGAGGAAAATAATCCAACTTGATGAGCACCCCCAATATCATGGACAGGACGGGCCCTTCCGCGCAAGCTAGGATGATTATGAGCGCGTAGACGAGAACGGCGTGCTCAACGCTCAAACTGATGAGAAATTCCTGCATATATATTACAAAGTCTAGCACAAGCTAATAAAAAAGCAGTCAGGCACCATACCTGACTGCGCTTTGGAGAAACCGGGAATAACGCTCAGCAAGCCCAAGAGGCGCTGTAACGAAAAAATCCATTTCGTTCCGCCTTACGGCGTTGCCGCATAGTCTTGCTCGAAACATGTCTCGGGGTTCCGGGATTATTTTCAGCTCGCATCTCATCGAGCTCCGCAAAAACAGTGGCGTAATTCCTGAAAAGCCAGCGGAACCCACCCTGAAAAAGCTGTACAGCCGCACGAAGGCACTGGATCACCTTTTCTTTGAGTTTGACCGGGTCCTCCCGCCTCTTGAGAGAAAGTGATCTGATGTGAGGAACATGACGGCGATTAAGCTCCTCCTCAAAATCGCGCGTCCTGCGCCCTGCGCGCACAAGGCGCAGTGGGATTGGAACGATCTTTTCTTCCGGTGTCTGAACGACGACCAAGAACCCTATCCTTTTCTTGTCGAGCCTTGAATTCGGTTCTGCTCGTTCGCAACGCACGATCCTTCCGATGCCGGCTCGTTCTAGAGCAGACCCATTAGAGGCGAGTTCATCGAGAACACAGCCGAGTTGAATTTCGCTAGTGACACAACAATGATGTGTACGGCTCATAGTTTTATGTAGTGGAACGCAGTTAACCGTTGTTCATTCTAGTCCATTTTGATGAAAATAAGCAACAAGCTGTGGATAGCCGATTCCTCAAAATCGCGCAAAGCGTTATGTTATAATTCACCCATTAAACTAAATAAAACATCATGAAAAAAATCCGCGTCGCTATAAACGGTTTCGGCAGGATCGGCAGGGCATTTTTCAAAGTAGCCAGGGAGAGGCGGGAAGTGGAGATCGTGGCCGTGAATGACCTCGGCAGCGTCGAGAATTTTGCCTATCTCTTAAAGTATGACAGTGTCTACGGCATAAGCGACTTGGATATCAAGGCCAATGCCAAGAATAATTCCTTGGTAATTGACGGGCAGGAAATCGCTTTTCTCACGGAAAAAGATCCGGCCAAGCTACCGTGGAAGAAGCTGGACATTGATGTGGTCGTGGAATCCACGGGCTTATTCGCGTCAGCGGAAAAATCGCAAGCCCATGTCGTTGCCGGGGCAAAAAGGGTGGTCATTACGGCGCCTATAAAAGACGGGCAGACTGTTCTTGTCGGCATGAATGAGAGTAAACTTGAAAGCTGTCAGATCTCCTCGAATGCTTCATGCACCACTAATGCCGGCAGTCCCTTGATCGTGATATTGGATGAGGCACTGGGCATTGAAAAAGCCATCTTGAACACAGTACACGCCTATACCGCCAGTCAGACTCTGGTTGACGGCCTGTCCAAGAAGGATTTCCGCGAAGGCCGCGCCGCCGCGCAGAATATCGTGCCTTCTTCGACGGGAGCGGCTATCGCCGTTACCAAGGTTCTTCCACGGCTTGAAGGTAAATTCGACGGTATTTCCATGCGCGTGCCTGTCGTCGCCGGCTCGATCGTGGATGTCACATTCGTTTCTAAGCGCGACACTACAGTCGAAGAAGTCAATTCAATTCTGAAAAAAGCTTCCGCCGAACCACGCTGGAACGGCATTTTCACAGTGACCGAGGAGAACCTGGTTTCGAGCGACATCATAGGGAACAGGCACGCTTCGATAGCCGATCTTTCATTTACGCGCGTAGTAGGCGGAAATCTGGTGAAAGTGCTCGCCTGGTATGACAATGAGATGGGGTATGTACATACGCTAGTCGAACATGTTATAAAGGCCGGAAGATTGGTGTGACCATCTTTCATATAAAAAAGGCGGTCATCCGCGTGATCGCCGAGGCGCTATTGCATTGAAAATCTTAACCGTCGAGCCGGGCTATAGCCACATCCGTGACTTCAGCACTAAGAATTCCTGAGTGGAAAATGAGTTGTTCGTAAGCCGGATTCCAGAGACAGGGTCTCGTTGTCGATCCATCCTTAAAAGCAGCGAGGATACAGAACTTTATGGGGTAATAGTTGCGTACATATTTTGAAACTGGACCCCTCAACTCTTTAGTAGACGCTAGGCGAAAGCCGTCATTTTGCAGGCTACGAACAAGTTGCGACATGATCATCTGTTTCTCACCGTTCGTCAGCGTCCTTATCTTGAAATTGCCGAAATCGGTTTTACAGGACATGGTTACATTCTCCTTCTTCTAATATTAGAGCATATCGGCTATAATTACGCCATGCAAATCATCGTCGCCGCTGATCACGCCGGGTTCAAACTTAAAGAATCGATAAAGTCCTTATTGGAGGCGAAAAAATTCCATATTTTGGATGTCGGAGCGCATGAGTTGATCGATGGAGACGATTATCCGATTTACATGTCAGCCGCCGCGATGAAAGTCGCGGAAGACCTGACGGGCGAAACGAAAGCTATCCTTTTCGGCGCTTCTGGGCAAGGCGAAGCGATCGTGGCTAACAGATTTCCCGGTGTGCGAGCCGCCGTGTGGGACGGGGGCGATCTGGAGATCGTCAAGCTCTCGCGCGAGCATAACAACGCAAATATTCTTTCCATAGGAGCGCGATTTGTGGGTGAAGATGACGCAAAGAAAGCCGTCGATCTCTGGCTTTCGACTCCGTTTTCAGGCGATGAGCGCCATGCGCGCAGGAATTTTCAGATCGATAATATAGAGTAATGGCGAAGACAGAGATAATACCGGCAATACTGCCGATGGATTTTAAGGAGCTGGAAGAGAAGATTTCCCTGATGAGCGGCTTTGTAAAGACCGTGCAGATAGACGTCTGTGACGGCCAATTCGTGCCGAATGCGACCTGGCCATACAGAAAGCCTGACGACTCTTTTAAGAAGCTAGTCCATGAGGAAATAGGGATGCCGAATTGGCAGGATTTGAACTTCGAGATAGACCTTATGGCCAACAAAGCCGAAGAA
>CAYITC010000002.1:0-13466 GCA_964366245.1 uncultured Candidatus Saccharibacteria bacterium | reverse complement strand
GACCACTTACACGGTCGTCTGGTCGCTGGGCAACACTTCGAATACGATCACCAACGCGGCCGTGACCGCGACCCTGCCGCCGCATGTCTCCTGGACGGGCCAGGTTAGTCCGGCTGGCGAAGACGTAGCCTATGACAAGAATAGCGGCCAAGTGACCTGGAATGTCGGCAATATCGAGGCCTTTACTTTAAGCGTGAACGCCAGGAAGGAAGTCCAGTTCCAGATATCGTTGGAACCCTCCGTTGACCAGATCGGCACGGCACCGATACTCATCAACAGGGCGGATTTTTCGGGCACGGACAGCTGGACGAGATCGAAGATCGAAAGCTCGCAGGGCTATCTCACCAGCCGTTTCAGCGAGGATCCGACATATAAGGCCGGGGACGAGATAGTGGTGCGCGGCCGTTAAACTGTGGCGTGGCAGAAGCGTTTAGAGTAGAATAACTTTCATGAATAAAAAGGCTGACAAGTTGGACGCCATAGTTTCATTATGTAAGCGTCGAGGCTTTGTCTTTCAAGGCTCTGAAATATACGGAGGGTTTGCGGGGACATATGACTTCGGGCCATACGGGGTGGAGCTCCGGAGAAATGTTGTAGACACTTGGACGAACGCCATGTCTGATCATGAGAACATTGCCCGTTTAGACTCGAGCATATTTACTGTCCCGAAAGTCTGGGAAGCTAGCGGCCACACGTCAGGATTCTCTGACCCTCTCGTGGCATGCAATAGCTGTCATACAAAACAGCGCGCAGATCATCTGTTGGAGGCAGTCGGGGTATCTGCTGACGAAAAAATGACCGATAAAAAATTAAATGACCTTTTCGACACAAACCGCGCTAAACTGAAATGTCCTGTGTGCGGGAAGAAGGATTTTGGTCCAGTTAAAGCAAAGAGCCTGCTAGCGGCGTCTACCCTTGGTGCCTTTGAAGCCGGCGACGCGAGCTCTTACCTACGCGGGGAAACAGCACAAGGGATATATATAAACTATAAAAACATTCTGGATACGGGTTTTTATAGGATCCCCTTCGGCATAGCTCAAGTCGGCAAGGCCTTCAGGAATGAGATTAGCCCAAGGCAGTTTCTCTTTCGTAAGCGCGAATTCGAACAGATGGAGATGCAATATTTTGTCCAACCAAAAGATGCCGAAAATTCCTATAAGGTCTGGAAGGAGGAGCGCATGGCCTATTATGAAAGACTCGGCATACACAGGGATAAGCTTCGATGGAAAAAGCATGAAAATCTTGTTTTCTACGCTAAAGATGCCTGGGATATAGAGTATGAATTTCCATTTGGCTGGGCAGAACTCGAGGGTCTGCACTACCGTGGGAACTATGATCTGACTCAGCATCAGAAATTCTCCGGAGTAGACATGTCTGCGTACGATGAAGATACAAAGACTCGTTACATTCCGCATGTAGTCGAGGCGTCTGTTGGAGTAGATAGAACGATGCTGATGCTTTTGGCCGATGCCTATGATGAAGATGAGATGAACGGCGGAAAGAGGACAGTGCTACGATTTGTGCCACGCATGGCACCGGTAAAAGTTGCCGTTTTTCCTCTTCTAAAGAACAAGCCGCAACTCGTGGAAAAAGCCAGAGAGATCTTCAGTTTTCTCAAAAAAGAATTCGGTGCCGTGGAATTCGACGACAACGGCAACATCGGCAAGCGCTACCGCCGGCAGGATGAGATAGGGACTCCGTTTTGTGTGACTGTGGACTTCGACACTATCGAAAAAGGAACTGGTGTTACGGTCCGTGATCGTGATACGGGAAAGCAGGAGCGCGTGCCGGAAGCGGGACTACTTGACTATTTGGGTACAAAGGTGGTATAATTGTAGCCAGTAACGAACGCTCATTTACAGGCAGAATTGCGATTCGCCATGGCATTTAGAGGCTTAGACCGGGTCTCTTTGAAGGCCTTTGTATGCTGTGGCGAAACATCATCTTCCAGACACTTCCTGACAGGTTCGGTGTAAACCAATATGTATGGGAAAAAGGAAGAGCGGTGCGTTAGCCGGCAAAACCAAAATGAGTGAAAGAAATCAAGTTAGCGCGGCGGATGCGGCGGTGATAAACGCGATCGATTGGGACAAGGTCGCCCTTCAGAAGGTCATACATGCCGCCAATCAGCGTCGGCTCGGTGGCCCACTCACTAAGTGGCTCGCCGAAGAGGGCTGGAACCTCGGCAAGTTCGTCGTCAAAGAGAACTTCGTGGTCGACACCAGCCGTAGGGCAAAGGTGAAGATTAGTGGTCTGGGGAGCAATTTCCGGAACTGGTTCCTCAACACCGTCGAGAATCTACCGCCCGTGGGCAAGTTAGATCAGTTCATTCTTCCCGAGTCCATGTATGACAAAGACATCGTCGTCAAGCTCGGGGGCGTGGCGAAAGCCATAACCTCGATGGGCAAGGTGTCCGGTCTCATGGAGCTTCAGCCGGAAGGACCGGAGAGCGATCCGGGTCAGCTACATACGGATGGGAAGGCCAACATCTTCTACGTCCCGCAGACCGTAACCAAGCTCGCCGATACGAAATTCAGTTATGTCGATCTCAACGGCAAAACGGTCGTCGAGGAGCTCAAAGATCCGCAATACCTCTTCGAGGTCGCCGGCCAGTGTTGCGTGCTCCGCCCGGTCAGTGTGTTCTGGCGCGTCGGCGGCTGGGATGTCGGTGCGGACTCCGTCGGGGGCCCGAGCAGGTGGGGCGCTGGCGACCGGGCGTTTTCCCGCGATTCTGCCCTGAAGTCCTCGGAAACTCTGGCGACGGCGCAAGCCTGAACCAGCAGGTTCACCTACTGGGTGAACCTTTGTCCTTTGGACGCCTTGACCCTCTGTTTGCTTCGGCAGACCGAGGGTCAGTTTTTGTATGCAGTCTGATATACTCTTTTCGAGATCACGTGGTACGCGGCGGTTAAGACTTCCGCGTCATGGCCTTAAGATGTCTTTTTCGAGAATCGCGCCGGGCATGCCTTGTGCGAGAGTGGATAAGATCTCTTCAAAAAAGAAAAGAATTGGTACAGAGGACTGGCGGACTTCGAGGTCCCGAACAAGATTCAGCTTGTCATGATTTGGCGAGCGGTGGTGCGGATGGTCTTTTGTACGATAACGCTTACGTGCTCCGCGCGGCGTCGATGCTGAAACTACAGGACTTATTAGGGGAGTCGTGGCCAGTTTTAACTCTGGCCTTCCAGGAAAAGGATTGCCTCTGGGCAATTTGACGTCACAGCTATTGGTGAATATTTATATGAATGAACTCGACCAGTTTATGAAGCATGAGATCAAAGAAAAATATTACATAAGATTTGTCGACGATTTTGTCGTGATGAATACGGACAGGCGGAAATTGGAATCCATGTTGCTACAAATCAAAACTTTTCTGAATACGGAGCTGCGTCTTGATCTGCATCCGGACAAGGTATTTATAAAAACCTTTGCATCGGGAGTTGATTTTCTTGGGTGGATCAATTTTTCCGATCATCGGGTGCTGCGAACAACGACAAAACGCCGAATGCTGAAAGCTCTGCGAGGTAGTCCTTCCTTCGCGACGGTGACCTCATATAAAGGAATGCTCAGGCATGGAAACACGCACAAACTGCAAAAAGAAATTGAGGACATGCTAAACTAGATCCATGCTCATAAAGAAGCTCAAACATTGTTGCATGCTCATTGATGTGGGCAAGACGCGGATCATGACCGACCCCGGCATCTACTCTCTCGAAGAGCATGACAAGGTCAAACACGTGGACATCGTCCTCATCACCCACGAACACCCGGATCATTTCCATATAGAGTCCCTCAAGGCGCTCATAAAACGGGCGCCGGACGTTTCGGTCATTACAAACGATGCCGTTGGCGCCATGCTGGTGAAGGAGGGAGTCAAGCATCACATTATGAAGCGCGGCGACAAGATAAAATTAAAAAATGTGGAGGTCGAGGCCTACGGAGAAAAACACGCTCTCATGCATAGATCCGTTCCGCAGGTATCTAATGTCGGATTCTTCATCGAGGACAGATTATTTTACCCAGGTGACGCGCTTACGGACCCGCAAAGATCGGTTGATGTGCTCGCCCTGCCCGTAGCCGGTCCTTGGCTCAAGATCTCCGAAGCCATAGATTACGCTCTAAAGCTAAAACCACGTCTGGCCTTCCCGGTGCATGACGCTATCCGCCACGCTATCCAACACACCCTCACGGCAAAAGTCCTCGGCGAGAACGGTATTGAATTCATCGCTCTTGAAGAAGGGGGCGAGATTAAGCTATAGTGTCCTGATGAAGTTCAACAAGACCGTACTCAAGAATGGCGTACGCCTGGTCACCATACCCATGGCCGACAACCCTTCCATCGCCGTTCTGGTCATGGTCGAAGCCGGCTCGAAGTATGAGAACAAGAAAAATAACGGCATCTCCCATTTCTTGGAGCACATGGTCTTCAAGGGCACCCCAAAAAGACCGAAGATGAGCGATATTTCCAGGGAACTGGACGGCATCGGCGCGCACTATAACGCATTCACGGGCCAGGAAGTTACCGGTTACTGGGTCAAGGCCGATGCCCGCCACCTCGACACCGCTCTCGATGTCGTGTCTGACATGTACCTCCACCCGCTTTTCGACGAGAAAGAGATAGAGAAAGAGAAGGGCGTCATCATCGAAGAGATGCGCATGTATCGGGACTTGCCCCAGAGGCATGTGCACGATGTTTTGTCGGAGCTCATGCACGGCGATCAGCCGGCAGGTTGGAACATCATAGGTACGGAAAAAACCATCCGTTCGTTCAGTCGCGATTCATTCGTTTCATACAGGAATGATCACTATGTCGGTCCGGCTACCGCGGTCATCGTCGCCGGCTCGATCGACGAGAAAGAAGTTGTGGCCAAAGTGGGAAAGGCCTTTGCCAAGATATCCACCGACAAAAAGAAAGGGAAGCTGGCGGTAAAAGAATCCCAAAAAGCGCCCACAGTAAAAACCGAATTCAAGGAGACCGATCAAACCCATCTCGTCATCGCGGTACGCACTTTTTCTATACTCGATCCCAGGATTCCCGCTATGCAAGTCCTTTCGACGGTACTGGGTGGCGGTATGAGCTCGCGGCTGTTCATCAAGATGCGTGATGAGCTCGGCATATGCTACTACATAAAAGCTTCCCACAATCCGTTCACCGATCACGGAGACCTGACTATATCCGCCGGCGTCGACAATGGCCGGGTGGAGACAGCCATCCGGGAGATTCTTGCCGCTTGCGCCCGGCTCAAGAACCAGCCCGTCGGTGCCGCCGAACTAAAGAAGGCCAAGGATTATATCGCCGGCACGACCATGCTCGAGCTGGAGACTTCGGAAGCACGCGCCGAATTCGCCGGCGGCGATGAGATACTCAAGGGCAGCATAGAAAGTCCGGAGGAGCACATACGGAAGGTCAACGCCGTCACGGCCGCCGATGTCGTCAAGCTCGCTCGGGAGATTTTCGTGGATAAAGGCCTGAATCTGGCCCTCATAGGGCGCATGAAAGCGGAGGCTCTCCTTCCATCGTTCAAATTTTCCGAATAAAGGTGTTAGTGTTACAATGCGCTTATGTCGGAAATCTCCCAGATTAAGCATTCCCTGGCGACCGGCGGCATCATAAAATTTTTTCTCGTCGCCATCCTGCTTTTTGTCATCTATTATATTTCCGATGTCGTTTTGGCCGTGGTCGCCGCGGTGATCCTGGCCTCGTCAGTGGAACCTGCGGTACGGAGGCTACAAAAATATCGGATACACAGAGTTTTGGCGGTGATTTTCGTGTATCTATTCATCGCGATCCTCCTCGCGGCGCTTCTGGCGTTCTTTATACCCGTTGTCGCCAACGATCTGATCGGCTTCCTGCAGAATGTCCCCCAGGCGCTGTCGTTCGAGAGCTTCTGGGGTCCAGTCCAGAGCCTGGGCATCAATGTTGGCCAGACTTCCATAGCCCCGGGCACCATATCCGTGTCCGACTTCATACAGGATCTACAGGCCTTCATCGTCGGCTCCTCAGCTGGGGCCTTCAACCTAGCAACCTTCATCTTCGGCGGCGTCCTCGGTTTCATCCTCATCGTCGTGCTGGCCTTCTATTTTTCGGTTCAGGAGGATGGAGTGGCGGATTTTTTGCGCATCGTCACGCCGGTAAAGCATCACAATTACATCATCGATCTTTGGAAGCGCTCCCAGCGCAAAATAGGCTATTGGCTCCAAGGGCAACTGATACTCGGAGTCGTGGTCGGCGTTCTGGTGTATCTCACCCTTATGATCGTGGGCATTAAGCACGCGCTTCTTTTTGCGTTGCTTGCGGCCGTATTCGAGATCATTCCCGTGTTCGGGCCGATCATCTCTTCAATACCGGCGATACTCTTGGCGTTCGCCGATGTCGGCATCGGAACCGGCCTGCTGCTCGTCGGTCTTTACGTGATCATTTATCAGTTCGAAAGCCAGTTATTTTATCCGCTGGTGGTGCAAAAGATCGTCGGGATCTCACCGATCGTCGTTATCCTGGCGCTCATCGTCGGCGCCAAGCTGGCCGGCATACTCGGCGCGCTTATATCCGTGCCTCTCTCCGCGGTTTTGATGGAATATATCAATGACGTGGATAGGCGTAAAAAAGCGCAGATCGCCGAAAGGATGTCATCCGCTAAAACATGAAAAATAAGGCTTTTTATATAACCACGACTCTGCCGTACGTGAATGCCGAGCCGCATATCGGCTTTGCCATGGAGCTCATCCGGGCCGATGTGATAGCGCGCTGGAAGAAGCTCTGCGGCTACGAGGTCTTTTTCAACACCGGGACGGATGAGCACGGCTTGAAGATCTACAGAAAAGCCCAGGAATTGAATCTGCCGGTACAGGAGTACTGTGATCGGGCCTCACAGAGATTCAAGGACCTGCTGAAGACGCTCGGCATCATGCCGGAAGCGAATTTCATCCGTACCACGGACGCGCATCATGTCGCCGTCGCGCAGGAATTCTGGCGGCGAGTGGATAAGAACGGCTTCATATATAAAAAGGATTATTCCATCAAGTATTGCGTCGGCTGTGAGCTCGAGAAGACCGACTCGGAGCTGGTTAACGGCCGTTGCCCATTGCATCCTTTGCAGGAGCTGGAAGTCATCGAGGAGAAGAATTATTTCTTCAAGTTCAGCGCTTTTCAGCAGAAACTGCTGGATATGTACGAGAAAAACCCGGCCTTCGTGGTGCCGGATTTCCGTTTCAATGAGGCCAGATCTTTTGTGAAGAGTGGTTTGGAAGATTTTAGTATTTCACGCTTGGCTACGAAAATGCCCTGGGGTGTGCCGGTACCGGGAGACGAATCACAAGTTATGTACGTCTGGTTCGATGCCCTGGTAAACTACATCTCCGTTGTCGGCTGGCCTGATCGCGAGGCTGACTTTGAAAAATGGTGGGCCAATGCCGATGGGGTAGTCCAATACTGCGGCAAGGACAATATCCGCCAGCAGGCCGCGATGTGGCAGGCGATGCTCATGGCCGCCGGCTTACCGAACTCGAAGACCATAGTGGTTGACGGTTTCATTACGGGGGAGGGTGGCATAAAGATGTCTAAATCTCTCGGCAACACTGTGGATCCGCTGGAAATCTTCAAAGAATACGGAGCCGAGGCTCTGCGTTACTATGTCACCCGCGAGGTCTCTTCATTTGAGGATAGCCCGTTTACCATGGAGGGCTTCAAAAATGCTTACAATGCCGGCTTGGCGAATGGTTTGGGAAACTTAGTTAGCAGGATCATGAAGATGGCAGAAGAACATCTTGGCCATCCTGTGGCTTGGGAGAAAGCTACCTCGGTTAAGTTTGATAAGGCCATGGAGGGCTACAATCTTCAGGCTGCCATGAATGACATATGGGCAAGTATTTCTATTGCTGATGCCCTTATCCAGGAAAAGGAGCCTTTCAAGCTCATTAAGACAGATAAGCCGGGAGCCCTGAAGATCATAGAGGAGTTGGTTCAAAGACTAGATCAGATCTCAGATCTGCTCCAGCCCTTCATGCCTGAGACCTCTCTAAAAATCTTTAAATGTATTAAAGATAATAAAATGCCAGAAGCACCTCTTTTTGCTAGAAAATAAAAAAGGCCGCCAAAGTGCGCGGCCATAATAACTGTATCTGGTCCTATCGCCAGTTAGGGAAATTGCGGTATCCCCCGAGCCGTCGAATTGACCGTTAAGGCCCTCTGGGCGGTACCAAATCCCAGAGACTCTCCGTTTCCGGCCAGTGTAGCTTGCGTTGGAATATACCACTATTATTCACAAACACGAAGTGACTATGTTTGTAGTCATTTTCAAAAAAGTGAGCAGATGGACTATCTGGAATCTTCATAATTATTTTAACTTTTCTTCACGAAAATTTGAACTTTTTTTGAAGATTATTTTAACTCCCCCGTGATATCGTTACCGGGCCTCTTAATATAACGACCATTAAGGGCACCCTTGCGCAAGGGGTCAAAGGTATGCTAGTCTCGGAACATATCAATAATAATTTAGAGCAAGTCCCGCGCGGCCGTAGCCAAGAGTAGGCAGGCCAGACGGGTTCCCGAGTTGATTCAAGGGATTACTTGCCCACAAAGCTATGAATGAAAATGTTCGGGACGACCGCGTGTCGGTCTATGAGATCGGTTATCTTCTCGCCGGATTGCCGGAAGAGCGCGTCGAGGCAGAAGCCGCCGGCGTTCGGGATGTTGTTACGAAAAACGGCGGCGTCATTATCGCCGAAGAAACGCCTCGCCATGAGAAGCTGGCCTATACCATGCGCAAAAAGACGGTATCCGGCTCTTATGACAAATATGACGAAGCTCGCTTCGGCTGGATAAAATTCGAGGCGGCTTCGAGCAAGATCGATGCCATCAAAAAGGGGGCAGAAGTAATCCCGGCTGTTTTGCGCCTCCTTGTGACGACTACGGTCCGCGAGAATACTTATCTCGGCAAGCGCGCTCCCTTGATCGCCGCTACATTCTCGAGGAAGCTTATGGGAGCAAAAGGCATAGACGCCGCGCCGGTTTCCAGGAAGGAGGCGCCGATCGCGGCTCCGGCGACTATTGAAGAGATGGATAAGAGCATAGACGAAATGGTCAAAGAGGTTTAATCTTATAATAAACAACATGTATCTAAACAGAGCATTAATCATAGGCAATCTGACGCGCGACCCGGAACTCAAGGCCCTGCCTTCGGGCACCAAGGTCGCCAGCTTCAGCCTTGCCACGAATCGCGTATACAAAGACAAGGACGGCAAGAAACAGGAAGCCGCGGACTTTCATAACATAGTCGCCTTCGGCCGACTCGGCGAACTGTCCCATCAGTACCTGAAGAAGGGCTCTCAAGCTCTTGTCGAAGGCAGGATACAAACCAGGTCATGGGACGATGCCGCGACCGGTACGAAGAAATATCGCACCGAGATAATCGCCGACAACGTCCAGTTCGGTTTCCGTTCGGGCGGAGGCGGGGCGGGCTCTTCCGCGACTGATCCCGGAGGCAAGACAGCGGGTGATTCCGCTGAATCGCCGAAGGACGGCGCCTCTTCTGCTCCAGGCGAGGCCATCGAATACCCGCAAGACGACATTAATCCCGACGACATACCTTTCTAAAATCCAGGAATCAATCTCATGAAAAAACAATGCTATTTTAGCCAGCACAACATAAAGCACATCGATTACAAGGACACGGAGATCCTGCGCAAGTTCCTGAACCCGCACGGACGCCTCATCAGCCGCAAACGCTCCCAGATCTCGGCGAAATTCCAGCGCCAGCTTGCCACGGCGGTAAAGCGCGCGCGCTTTATGGGCTTATTGCCATACGTGGCCCGATAAATCCATGATCACAAAAAAGACGGGAGCGAAAACGGACGTCAAGAAGCCTGTTCCCACAATGGTTCGCGTCGAGGACGGCCAAATAAAAGACAAAAGAGTGGAGATCAAAAGCGCGCTCGATGCCATCCGCGTGAAATTCGGCGAGGATTCCATTATGCGTCTGGGCGACAGGCCAAAAGTGAACGTCGGGGCGATCCCCACGGGCTCTTTGGGGCTCGACGCCGCGCTCGGCATAGGCGGCCTGCCCCGCGGCCGTATCATCGAGATATTCGGGCCTGAATCTTCAGGCAAAACCACTCTAGCCCTGCATGTTATAGCTGAAGCCCAGAAAAAGGGCGGCATGTGCGCATACATAGACGCTGAACATGCCATGGACCCGGACTATTCGAAGCGTCTGGGCGTGAAGACCGAGGACCTGCTCATATCCCAGCCTGACACGGGCGAACAAGCTCTGGAGATAGTCGACAGCCTCATCAGGACCGGCAATATGGACGTTGTTGTCATAGACTCGGTCGCGGCCCTCACCCCGCGCGCCGAGATAGAAGGCGATATGGGCGCGCATCATGTCGGCACCCAAGCTCGTCTCATGTCCCAGGCCCTGCGCAAGCTCACGGCCATTGTCGCCAGATCAAAGACCGTGGTCATTTTCATCAACCAGATCCGCATGCAGATCGGCATCATGTTCGGCAATCCGGAGACCACGCCGGGCGGCAAGGCCCTGAAGTTCTATTCATCAGTCCGACTGGACATCCGCCGCATTGCCCAGATCAAGAAGGGCGAGGAGATCATGGGTGGCCGTGTCCGCGTCAAGGTCGTCAAGAATAAAGTCGCGGCTCCGTTCAGGCAGACTGAATTTGACCTGATGTATAACGAAGGTATATCCCAAGAAGGCGAGATCATCGCTCTGGGTGAGAAGTATGGCTTCATCGAACATTCTGGCGCTTCGTACAAATACGAAGGCGAGTCGCTTGGTCGAGGCTATGATTCGACCAGGCAGTTCCTTAAAGAGAATACCGATGTACGTAAAGAGATTTTGGGAAAGATCAGGGCGAAACTGAACGAGTGAAGGGCGTATGAGACTTTTATCCCTGGTGCTTTAGTAGTATACTGTATTTATTATTAGTCTCTAAGTCATAAAGATTATGTTTGATGAAATAGATCAAAAAGAGATTGAAGCTAGGGCACTGCGTGTCTTAGATGATAATGACATAATTAAACCTGTTGTTGACGTTGCAAAAATTGCAAAGTCTAAGGATATCAACATTAAGGAAATAGCTATGCCGACGGAATATAACAACGATGTGGCTGGATTCTATGATAAAGATAAAAAGGTCATATATGTTGAAATTACAGATTCCCCGCAAAGAAAATTATTTTCAATTGCACATGAACTTGGCCATGTGTTTTTGAATCACCAGAATGCCACTGTTCTCTATCGCATTACTCGCAAGGATACTCTTTATTCCAAAGAAGAGAGAGCTGCCAACAGCTTTGCTGCTCACTTGTTAATGCCAGAGTTTATGCTTCGGGAATTCATGGTTAAGTATAATCTGACTAGGTCGGATTATAAAATAATGGCGGGAATATTCGGAGTCCCGGTTTCTTCAATGAGACATACTCTTTTGTATCTCAAGTAAGATGAACGAAATTAAGCCAGAAGATATTGCCGCAAAACTGGAGCCGTCCGTCTTATCTAAGGGAGGTAGTTTTGAAGAAAGTTATACTTCACTACAGAAGGACAGCAGTATTGAAGAATCGTATCTAAGAAACAAAGAGAACCGTGATATTATTATCATGAGGAAATGGTGGGGTTATTCGGTTTTGCTGTTCATTGGTGTAATAGTTATCTTCGATATAACATTAGTAATCCTTTATGGGTTCAATGTTTTATCATTCAGTGACTCAAATGTGGTTATCGCAGTTGTTGTTGATGGGTTATTGAAGATAGTTGGTTTAGGCTATCTGATAACAAAAAATATCTTTGAGAAAGTTTTTCCTTAGAGATAAGCTGTTGTTTCAATATAGCTTAGCAAAGACCCGCTTCACGGCGGGGTTTTGTTTTTTCAGGGTTTGTTATAATCAGCCCTATGAAAACCGACCCGAGATTGCATCATTATTGTCAGAACATCATTAGGGGTTCTTTGAACGATGTCGTCGAAATGTACCAGCTCTTGGGTTTCGATATCGTCTATAACCCAGAAGATAATCAGGGTTGGATAATGGTGGGTCAAAAACAACTAAGGTTTGCGATTCAAATAGTTGAAGTTCAAGGCAAACCTATTCTAGATTTGAATGTCAAAAAACAGACCCACATAGCATTCATTTCAGAAGATCCTCACGGAGTCATAATGAAGATTGAAGACTGGTCTAAAAGCAAGAATCTAAAGTTCAGAAAAAGCGGCTGGTCGGACATTGAATTATTCTTTGACCTTCCGGATGTATTCATAAATTTCGTGGTAGAAATCATGCATTCATCGATAGAAAAAGAGTGATTTTGCCTTTATTAGTCTTATCGGTTAGGATGATGGTTCAATAATCGCTAAAATCCATGTCCCTTCTCGAATATAACGAAGTCACGGAAAAGAAATTCATCGTTCTGGATGGCCAGCCGTACGAGGTGCTCTCGGCGCACGTTTTTCGCAAACAACAGCGCAAACCCGTGAATGCGACCAAGCTCAAGAATCTTATGACCGGCAAAGTCACGGAGTATTCTTTTCACGTCTCGGAAAAAGTCGAAGAGGCCGATATCGAGACGCGCGAAGTGAAGTACCTCTATAACAACCGCGGCGAATGGTGGTTCTCGGAGGTCCCCGATCCCTCGAAGCGTTTCAAATTCACCGAGGAGCAGGTCGGTCCGCAGGGCAAGTTTCTCAAGCCGAACACCATCGTCGAACGGCTCATATTCAAGGACCAGCCCATGGGTTTCAAATTCCCGATACTAGCCGAGCTCAAAGTGACGGATGCGCCGCCCGGCATCAAAGGCGATACGGCCACTGGCGGCCAAAAGGTTGTTACCCTCGAAACCGGGGCTACTATCAATGTGCCGCTTTTCGTCAACGAAGGCGATGTCATCAGGGTCAATACGGAAACCGCCGAATACCGCGAACGCGTCGGCAATTCTCCAAAATTGGGCAACGCCAAATAGAGCAAGGCTGAATGATCAAAAAGTTTCGGACCCGAACACCCGGAGCTCGGCGCGGACCATCCTCTTAAATTGATCGGTTGCGTTAAAAGAGATGACATTCACTCCGGGGAATACCACCAGGGTCTCTTTGAAATTACCCGACTCGTCCGTCTCTATGGGGTTATCGTTCATGGTTAAGGAATTAATTCGGAGAGCTCGTCCAACGACCGTTATGGTCGTCGAAGCTATCGTCGAGCCGTTTATCGGCTGGAATAATATTATTTGCGGCCCTCGGACATATGGAAGCGAACGAAAGGCGGCATAGCCGACGATGATCACGATCACGATGATCAAAACGCTCATCCGCACTGATTTTGCGAATTCGGTTCGAGTAAAAGTCATGAGGCTTCGTCTGGCGGAGCGCCTTCCTGTTCAATCCCGGTCCTGACTGCTCTGCTCGAGCCCAGCGGCGACTCTGCTGAGTCGTCTGCCGAATCGCCGATCACCTCGCGCGGCTTCGAGCCGTTC
>CAYITC010000001.1:0-13960 GCA_964366245.1 uncultured Candidatus Saccharibacteria bacterium | reverse complement strand
GGCGAGGATATGGTGGCGACCGGCGGACTAAAGGTGATAACCACTCTCGATTACGACATGCAAAAGAAGGCCGAGGAGGTCATAACTAAATTCTCTCCCTCGCTATCCGACAACTTCAACGCCGGCAATGCCGCGATGGTGGCGATCGACCCGAAGACCGGCGACATTCTGGCCATGGTCGGCTCGAAAGACTATTTCGATTCTTCCATAGACGGAAACTACAACGTCACCCTAGCCAAACGCCAACCGGGATCCACCTTGAAACCATTCGTGTACGCGACTTCATTCAAAAAAGGGCTGACTCCGGAAACTGTCCTGTGGGACGTAAAAACTGAATTTTCCACGTACTGCAACCCTGACGGCAAACCAAAAAAACCAGACGACAAACCAGACGACGTCTGCTATTCCCCAGGAGAATACGACGACATCTTTGAGGGCCCCATAAGCATCCGCAAGGCACTGGCCGGGTCACGGAACATCCCGGCCGTTCAGGCTTTGTATATCGCCGGGATACGCGACACGGTGCGGACGGCGGACGATATGGGTCTCGGCATAGACAATCCGGACAGGTGCGGGCTGACTCTGGTGCTTGGCGGCTGTGAAGTCAGCCTCCTCGACCTCACCAGCGCCTATGGCGTCTTTGCCAATGACGGAGTGCGGAATTCGAAGAGGTCCATTCTTCACGTGTACGACTCCGGTGGAAATGTCATCGAGGAAGCGGCGACCAATCCGGTCCAGGCCCTGCCGGCCGAGATCGTCCGGCAGATCACCAACATTCTCTCTGACCCCCACGTCAGGATGGCTAGTCTGAAGCCTATCGGCGAAAGCGTCGGCAGACCTGTGGCCATCAAGACGGGCACGACTAATGATTACAGGGACGTCTGGACTCTGGGATATACGCCGAACCTTGTGGTAGGAGCTTGGGCTGGGAACAACGACAATTCTCCCATGCGGCGCAATGTCGCTGGCCTGATAATCTCGCCCCTCTGGGGCGGGTTCATGTCACAAGCGGCCAAAGGCTTTCCGGCTGAAAGCTTCGTCCCGCCTCCGGCTCCTCTTTCCGAGGGGAAGCCTGTGTTCCGCGGGGTCTGGCAGGGGGGCGTAAGCTATTGGCGCGATAAGATATCCGGAAAGGTCGCCACAGAACATACTCCGCCTCAAACCAAAGAAGAGGTCATCTTCAATGACGTCCACTCGATCCTCTATTGGATCGACAAAGAAAATCCGCGGGGCCCTTCGCCGATGGCCGCGGCAAACGATTCGCAATTTCCATATTGGGAATATGCCGTGGGGGAATGGTTGAAAAATTACAAGGCAGACCATCCCGATTTCCAAGATAATGTGCCCGTGGTAATTCCGTCGGCGACCGACGACATCCATGTTCCAGAGAATTTCCCGGAGATCGCCATAAAGTCCCCGACGCCGGGAATGCTCGTCGACCCGAAGCAAAAGCTCGGAGTTGAACTGCAAAATAACAGCCGCTATCCGCCCCAAAAAACAGAGGTCTACCTGAACGGAAAATATGTCATGACGGCCTATAATAGTCCCCTGTCTTTCTCTTTTATACCGAGCGCGGTTGGAAACATAGAACAAAACAATGTTTTGTCCGTAACCTTGTACGATAGCGTGTTCAATAGGGGCCAGGCTACGACAACCCTTATCATGAAGACGGACGCGTCTTCCGATTAAGCGTCAAAACGTATGTCGGTTATCACCCTGGGCACGGACCGGCCGCCTATCTCGTTCAGGATAAGGGGTTTTTTGACAAAAACCTGCGACTTTGCCGCCTGACCAAGGCCCTTCAACACGACCGATTTTCCTTTGAATGAAACCGACGCCAAATCCAAATCTATATTTGAGTGTTTCTTCACCGCGTCTCGTATGATCTCGAGAACGAATGACTCCCGGACTTGCTTGTTTTGGATCCTGGAGAAAAACTCGGAGATGCTTTTCATATTAGCTCAAATCGACCTTGAATCTAACGGTTCATCGGCATGACCAGATACAAGAAAGTCTGGTCGCCGGACACGGGCCTGATGACTAGGGGCTTATTTTTGCCGTTGAACTGAAGGGAGAGGCTGTCGGCGTCGATGGCTTGTAAACTGTCGGAAATATATTTGCAGTTGAAGTTTATCTCCACGGGCTCGCCTGTAATGGCCGCGTCCAGAAAGGACTGGTTCTCGCCGACATCGCTATTCTTCGTATCTACTTGAAAGACCTTCTTCTTCGGATCGACTGAAACACGGATCTGGTTGAACGCGTCGGAAAATACCGTCGAGACCTTGAGGGTGTTCGTCAGGTCATGTTTTAGCATGATAGCTTCGGTCGTACAACCGTCCGGGATGATCTGCCGGTAATCGGGGAAAACTCCATCGATAATGCGCGATGTAACGCGCAACCCTTTAGCCTCAAATGACGCCAGGTTCTTGTTGGAGCGCACTATTACGGTGGGGCCGGCCACTTCCAACATCCTGACTATCTCGACGCTGTTTTTGAGAGGAATGAGCATATCTTCGATGTTCGCTCCTTTAGGCAGGATTATTCTCTTTTCCGCCAGGCGGAACGAGTCGGTGGCGACAAAAACCACCCTCTCATTGTCGCGGTAAATGTATATGCTGGCCAGCTCGGGCTTTATGTTAGATATAGAGGCGCTATACCAGACCGATCTAAAGCCTTTGATAAGCATTTCCGAAGGAAACTCGCTTGTCTTGCCGTCCGAAACGACCGGGATCGCGGGAAAATCCTCATGCGGGAGATTTTTGATCAATCCTTTTGATTTTGACAATGATATGTTCAAGTTGCCGGAATTGGCCTCTAGCTTGACGATTTGTTCTTTGTTCCCCACCTGCGATAAAAAAGAAGAGAGTGTGTGAGCTGGAACGGCAAAAACGGCCTCCCCGTCCGACTTGACGGGCAACTCAACCTCGATCCCGACATCCAGATTTGTGGCCCTAATAAAAGCAACCCCTTTCTTTATGTCGACAAGAAGACAGGAAAGAACGGGGAGAGTCAGGTGGCGGCCAGCGACTCGTTCGGCTAACAAGACGGCCTGTTTGAGTTTTTCGAACTGAATTTCACATTTCATATTATGTTATATAAAGAATTATTATCATTATTAGTCTTGTGGAAATGTGTTTATCTTAAAAATAAACAAATAACGCGTGCCCCCATGAGATTTTCAAAACTGAATAGGTGTGGGTTTTGTCTCATGTTTTGTTTACAATTTTTTGTAGACTGGGATTTTCCGCGAGTTATCATTTTTTTATCACAGAATATCAACACCTTACAACATGGAACGGAGCTGGTTTATTTCCTGCGACAGGACCGGATCAGTCTTTATTTCCCGGCACATCTTGTTGTAAGAGTGGATGACGGTAGTATGGTCTCTGCCGCCGAGCTTCTCTCCTATCGACGGGAAGGACACGTTAAAATCCTCGCGTAATATATACATGACGACCTGGCGAGGCTTGACTACTTCCTTGCGGCGGGTCTTGTTGTAGATGATATCTTCCGACAAGTTATAAAAATCGGAAACAGTCTTGACGACGTCCTTGACTGATAGGAGTTTTTTGGGTTTAGTGTTGTTCTTGAGGATGTTTCGGATCTCATTCAGGCTTAATTCGCGGTTTTTGAATTGAGTCTGGCAAGCGATGATGTTGACCACCCCTTCGATCTCGCGGATGTTGTCTTTGATCGTGGCCGCGATATGCTCGACGACCTCCACGGAGAGGTTTATGTTATATGTATTGCCTTTTGCCCGAACGATGAACATGCGCGATTCATGGTCTGGCTCGGGGATGTCGAGGACCATTCCGGCGTTAAACCGGCCGCGAAGGCGGTCTTCAAGGCCCGGGATGACATTCGGGTGTTTGTCCGAAGAAAAGACAAGCTGACGGCCGGTGTCTATGTACATATTGAAGAGATGGAAGAACTCCTCCTGGAATTTTTCCTTTCCCGAGAAGAATTGAACGTCGTCCATGATGAGGACATCATGTTTTCTATATTTGTCTTTGAACTGCTGGGCTTTGCCTTCCTGAAGCGCGGTTAAAAGCTCGTTCCCGAAGCGTTCCGAGGTGAGATAGAAGACTTTTTTCTCCGGATATCGGGCCTTGATCCGGTTCCCGACTGCTTGAATGAGATGAGTCTTGCCTCGGCCAGTCTCCCCGTACACGAATAAAGGGTTGTAGATCTTGCCGGGTCCGTCGATCACCGTATGAGAAGCGGCGCAGGCCAACTCATTGAATGGTCCGACCACGAAAGTCTCGAAAGTATAGCGCGGGTTCAGGTTGTCATCCTTGTTTATATAAAAATCCTGCAAGGGCATGGCCATAGTTGGTGCCGGAGCGGCTTGTTTCCTGGTTGCACTGGCCTTCTCGTCCTTGGTGATGACGTATTCCAAGGCTCTGACCTGGGTGTCCATTTGTCTCAAGATGCGCAGAATGGCGTTGTGGAACTTCTTCTGGAGCCATTCTTGGGTAAACGAGTTGGGCACCCCGAGGTATATGGTTCCCTCCTCTTGTCTCAAAATGGCAGTCTCCTTGAACCAGGTGGAAAAATTGGCCTGGGATACGGCAGTCTCGATCTCTACCAGAGCCGTTTGCCACATTTTGGAGAAGTCATTCATAGGGATAAGATAAAATTGATTATATACCTGTTTATAAATCTGCCTACTTGTGGAATGAGAAAAAACATGTTGATAAATTGTGGACATTTGTTTTTCTAAAAATTTGATGTAGTATCTATCCATCATGTCGATCACCTATAAGCCGAAGAAGCGGAAGCGCGCCAAGTCCCACGGGTTTTTGGTGCGGATGAAATCGCCTGGCGGCAAAAAAGCTCTGTCCAGACGCCGGGCCAAAGGACGCAGGCGCATAGCGGTATAAAATGCTTCCCCGGCCGCATAGGATCTCCGGCGATCTATTCGATAAGATAATGAATGAGGGAAAGGTCGTGCATTCCCCGTTTTTTTTGGCCAGGGTATTCCGGGAAAAAAACGGCGCTCCGGCGCGCGTTGCCGCAGTGGTATCGGTGAAGGTCGGCAAGATTTCGGCGGTCCGCCATTTGGTTAAACGCCGAATATATGAGGCGGTCCGCCCTCTGGTTCCAAAAATGTTACCGGGAAATGCCGTGATCCTCCTGGCAAAACCGACGGTCTTAAAACTGAAGCCGCTAGAGATGCAACCGGATATTGAGGCCGTTTTTGTTAAAGCGGGAGTTTTGCGCTAGTATTACCCGGCATGTATAACGCCGTCGTATTTCAACCGCTCTACAATGGCTTGATCGGCATAATGAATCTCTTTCCTTGGGCAGATGTCGGCGTTGCCGTCTTCATCTTCACCGTTATCGTAAAGGTCGTTCTCTATCCTCTTTCGAAGTCCGCCCTGCTTACCCAGGTTCGCATGAAGGAGATCGAACCGGAAGCGGCTAAAATCAGGAATCAGTATTCCAACGACAAGCAGGTTCAGGCCCAGAAGGTAATGGAGCTTTATAAGACGAAGAAGGTCAAACCTTTCTCGGGGATATTGCTCCTCATCATCCAACTGCCCATCCTTTTTGCCCTCATCTCCGTTTTCTATAAGATCATTCCGACCATAGATGTCTCTTTGCTGTACAGTTTTGTTTCTGTCCCAGCGCTTAAAACGAGTTTTTTGGGCTTTATTGATCTCTCGGAAAAAAGCATAATACTCGCAATTGCAACGGCCGTCATCCAGTTCCTCCAGCTCAAATATTCACTGGCGTCACAACAGCCGGCGGTTCCACAGACAAAGTCCGCTAAGCCGGATATGGCCAATATTGCCAGCTCCATGAACACGCAGATGAAGTATTTCGTGCCCGTCCTGGCCTTCGCTTCCATTTATTGGATCATTCCGGCGACCTTCCCCCAGGCCGCGTCTGTCATAGCCGTATACTGGATGACCAGCTCGCTCATGACCCTTCTTCAGGAGCTCTACATACGCAAGCAATATCACAAGGTTAGTTAGTTTTTAAGGTTAGTTAGGTTTTACCAAATCCAGAGACCAGAGAGACAGGTCATTTTTATTCATGAAGAATAAGTACTTGTCTTTGGGGTCTGTTTCGAGATTAAACACATTCAATATACGATCGGCTTGATCGATCAAGGAAGAAACAAGCTTCACCTCCCCCGTCACGGCATTGACCTGCCAGATCTTGTCTACGGTCGAGAGAGTCCCGAGGTACCAGTCATCCGGGTATCTTCCGGGAACAAGCCGTGTCGGGACGCCGCAGTAGGCCAGTTCCTTGTAGAAATTACCCCAAGCGCATTTATCCGCCAAGGTTCTCACGATCGCGTCCGTTGTCGTGCCGGCCGTCACGGAATAGATGCCGGTCAAAATATCATTGTTTTTTCCAGTAGAGGAGTAGAGCACGTATTTGCCCGTATCGTTAACACGGGCGCTCAATCCCGGGAGCGGGCCGAGGATCTTGGACCACGCGCCGGTTCCTGGGTTTACGAAATAAAGGAAGCCGCCATAATTGGCCGATCCCTTCGTGGTTATGGCGATGACATTGTCCGATGGCCAGGAAACATTCAATTGAGTGAGGGGGGTGGTGAACAATCTTGTCGGATTAGACGCGTTAAAAGCGGAGATATATCCCACGCCGCTGCCGTTTTCATCCAGCAAGGTAAACAGCCGGCTTTTGTCGGGCGAAGCGGCGTAGCCGATAATATTACCGGCGATATTTTTGCCGCGAAGCTCGTATGGCGCCGACGAAGCATCCGGAGATGCCGGGGTCGTACTGGAGGTTCTGCTTGGCTTACGGATCAATTCCGTATAGACGGTTGCGGGGGTCAGGTCTCCGTCTTCAAAGAGTGAGGCCATGAAAGAAGTCAGGTTTTTATTCCAGACGCTCTCAAATATCCTCGGCACGACCGTGTTCGACAGGGTCGTGATGTTGAGTGAATCGGAGCTCGCTTGATAGACATTCCCCCTTCCACGGTCAATCCAGAGGATATTGGTCGTTGAAGCTGTCGTGGAAGCGCCGTAACCGCCGACCGGAGTGCCGCTCAATAGGCGAAGTGAAGGGATCTTTAACGGCCTGTTCCCGACCGACACGCCTCCACTTGTCGTGGCCGCGCTTCCAGTCCCTCCACTGCCTCCTCCAGTTGTTCCCGTGTTTATCGGCTGAAAGCCAGTCGGCGTGCCAGGCTCTTCGGGAGAAAGAGTGATCTTCACCGGCCCCATCAAGAAATACCAGTATGCCCAGCCTACGAGGGCGAGGAGGATGATTACTAACAGTGAGATTAGGAGATTTTTGAGTTTCATAATTATGATTATAATGAAGTGGTGAAGGAAGCTCCTTTTTGATTGAGTGAATCGATAAGGGAATTTTGAATACGTTGCATCTCAGCTAGATCAGCCGCATTTTTGTTCGGAAGCCTGGCATAAGCGGTGATCGCCGAGTTCATCCTTGTTACGCTTGTACTGATTGTTTCTTTTTGAGCGTTTGTTAGCATAGTGAATGTTTTGGGGGCGACCATTCGTGTCCGTATGTTGTAAGCTAGTTTAGCGGATGCTTTATAGACGTTTCCATAAGAAGTTAACAATTGTCTGCCGTCCGCCGGCAACTTTGCCAAATATGGCTGGATAAGATCGTCTATCGTCGAGTTAATGTTGTCGCAGCCTTGCCCATTATTGGTAAGGCAATCCGAAAGAATCGTTAAGGCCTGTTGGATCTCAATTTTAGCCGCATTATATAAAACTATAGATTGTCCGGCAGTTACAAAATCCTGTGTTTGGGGGCTATTGCTTCCTAAGCTTGCTATAATCGAATCGATTTGTGATTGAGCGACTTGTTTGAGTTGCGGATCTCTTATAGATGCAATTGTCATAAGCACATTGTTTCGAATGTTATTTATAGCCGTGCTCGCATAATTAGTTTTTCTTGCATTATTCAGCGCTGTCAACAAACTTGTCATTGCGCTCTGTGCGACATTTCCTCCTGCAACTACACCTGCGCCTCCGGCAACTCCTCCACTTGCAGCAAAACCGAAAGCTCCACCCGTAGCACCGCCAACGACTGTCACCATACCCGTTCCGAGTGCCTGTATCGCGGCCTGTACTGGTGTTAATGAACCGCTGTCAATCGCTAGAAGAATCTGATTGTGTGCATAAGCCATAACAGTGGCATACCCAGCATAATCATCTAGCTTGTTTTTTATTGTCGGATCGTTGCTGAGGTCTCCTAATTGATTGTTGTATTTTGTTTTGAAATTGAATATGGCATCTCGACACGTATCGAAAATGGCTCCAGCGGCGCATTTTAATATTTCGTCGTTCATCACACCGCTACCGACCTTCAAGGCGATTTGTATTTTTTGGGTGTTTATTTGGTCTATTACCCTTTGTCTTTCCACGCAGAGGTCGTTTGTTTGTTTTAAGTTGTCGCCTCTACTACACAATCTATTTATACCGGCTTCATCCGTCTCGGTTGTATCGGTATCCCCTTTTAAGAATCTAATTTGATTCTCGAGGTCAGTTTTTCGAGTCTCTAGGCTTGCTACTTGTGTTCGTGCCGTCGTGACATCCGCAAGAATTTTTTTGTTCGTTTCTTTTAGCATGTCTAGCTGACTATTTGCTTGACGATCCAACATATTAAAGTAATCAGCCGTTGTCGCATACTTTGTGTAGTCTATCTTTAAGGGAGTTACCAGCGTCGTCGGGATTGCCACTAATCGTGGATCTATCGTGCGCAATATGAGATAGGAGGTCAGGATGAGCAGGAGGCCGTACAGAGCGTTTTTCACCTTATCCAGCCCCTCGCTCTTATTCTGCCAGGAGTCGGTCGTCATGTATTGCAGACCGCCGAAGACGATCATAAATACCGCCGTCGCGGCCGCGATGGCTATTATCAGATTGAAAATGAACTGGACATAATTCTGAAAGCTGAAGGTAGATTGCAGATTTCCTGCGCCTCCAGGACATGTCACGCCCCCGCCCGGGATACAAGGCAAGGGCTCCAGGGCCGTATAAGTCTGTGCCTGGCTGATGGACGGCAATGATGCCGAGATGACCATCAGAACGACCAATAATTTGAGTTTGGTATTCATGATATTAAAAGGCGACGCGCGAACTCGTGGCACTGGCGCTGAACACGACTTGAAACGACGCCGACGTTTTCTGCAGGATGTTCTTCGTGTTCGCGATGACCAGCGCGACATTCGACGAGCCGGCCAGCTCGTCAGGCGCCCGCAGGGTTACCGATTGGCTCGCCGAAAGCTCCGGACGTCCTCTGTCGTTTATGGACCAGTCCAGTACGAGATCGCCGAGGCCTGAAGCCGGCGCGTTAAAACCGTATGGGACCGCCAAAGCGCCGGCCTCTCTCTGCGAACCGAGATACATCGTACTGGTTATGGCGTTGTTGTAAAGCGGCCCATACAGGGGATCATTTCTGTAGAACACCACCGAAGGAGAGCCGGCATTCACTGATGTAAAACCCGCGCCCTGGGCACTGCCGTCGCGGGCAAGCACCATAACGGAGATCATATACGGGCGCGGGATCAGGGTTCCGGGAATAGTCACGGACTGCTTGCCGTAGCCGGACGCCGATTCCAAAACATTGCCGTTTTGTTCCCACTGATACAACAAGGTTTTCGGATCCGATTCGACCCCGCTTGAATTGGCGATATGCGGCACGGCGACGATCTTCACGGCATTTTGATAAACGACCGGAAGTTTGCCGGCGAACATGGCCGGTCTGTAGCCGTCGGTTTCTATGATCATGTCTATGGATCCGGAGGTCAGGATCAGCTGTTCGTTGAAAGAGGCGCCGTCCGGAGTTACCGCCGAAACATCTATAATAAGTCTTTTGCCCAGGATCGGGGCTTTTACCCTTATGACCGTGGATCCGATGCCTTTTTCTATCGTTTTGCCGTCGGCTGTCCAGGTCAATGTAGCAGAGTTTATATCCACGCTGTAACTGCGGGCCGTTATCGTCACGCTTTGCCCGGGTACCGGGTTGGAGATTGATGGCGTGAGATCAAGCCCGCCGACGGTATTAGGAATACCCTGGGCATGAGCAGGTGACGCGGTGCTGAGCAAGGCTAGGTGGAACAACAGTAAAGATAGTGTTCGGAGCGACATTATTGTTATTTTACCATAAAGATTTTTTACAGGGGTATCTGTCGGCAGGGAACCTCGGAACATTCGTTTTTCCAGAATTTTTCATTCACATAATCGCAAAAGTCTGTTGAAATAATATGTTGAAGAATAAGGCTCTTTTACCAAATTAGACCACACTATTAGAACACAACCTGTCAATGAAAAATCTGGAGAAGAGAAAGAGAATCCTCCTTGGAGCAAAATTTTAACTTCCCGTCTCTTGTTCATTGAGCCGGTCTCCTTACCCCATCAACATTTAAGGGCATTTGGCCAGGCGCGACTCCTTTAACTGTATTGCCTGTAGCTTGTCCTCCGAGAGTCGGTACTTTTATACCGAGCTTGTCCTCTATCCTTGAGAAGATGATCACGGCTATCGTGCCGGCAAGTATGAGAGGCAGTTCCTGAACGGCCGGGATAAGCTCGGCAACCATGGATATGACAGAGGTGGACAATCGGCGCGCATTAAGGATGCCAAAGCCATTTGTATACAGAAAAATACTGACTATCACCCAGTATGCCGGGCCTATAAAATCACCCGCAAACGGGATAAGTGTGATGGCGTCAGCCACGATCGCTGCCACTATGAGTGCTACGATGGAGAGCGTTCCCAGCCGGTACTGTGGTGAAGCGGCCATATTCTTATGAGCTAGCTTGTTCCAGGTCCTTCTTAGCCTTCTCTATTTCTAGGACTTGTTGGGGATTTGTAGTTATTATTTGATCCTCGGTGTACGAAGCGCGTATTTGTATAGCAATATGTTTCAATCCCACGAAGAAGATGCCTTCCCCGACATCGGACTCGAGCAGGAGGAACTTCTCCTCGTCGGTGAGATTGAAAGTCTTCTGAATATGATCAATGATCGTCGGCGATTGCTTCAGAAGGATTTGGATGGAAGAGTTGGTTAAAATAGGCAGACCGTACGGCGATTTCAAGAAGTCGTCCACATCCTGGGTGATCGTGGCCAGGCCGAGATAATATTTGCGGCCGCGTTTGGCTAAACTATATAGGAATGAAGCCGTATCTTCGGACTTCATCATCCACCAGGCCTCGTCTATGACGAGCAGCCTCTTTTTCCTGACCTTGCGGATGGCGTTCCATATGTAGTGAGTGACGATGTACATGGCCACAGGCTTGAGCTCGTCTTCCATGTCGCGCAAAGAAAACACGACGAACTTATTATTGATGTCTATGTTCGAGGGGCGGTTTATAAAGCCTGACCATGTCCCCTTCGTGTACTTCGTCAATCTCTGCACGAGAGAATCAGCTCCCTCCATGCCGGCAAGCACGAGCTCAAAGTCCGACAAAAGCGGCGGCTCGACATTCCTGAAATTCGATTCGGCCGTGATATCCTTCAAAGCGTAAGTTTCGGTGATGGCGCGGTCGATAATCGCGTCCTCTTCCTGGGACAGTCCGCCCAGCATGATCCGGAACAGGCCGACCAGGTTTATTATGTTGGAACGCAGGACATCAGAAGCCGCCTCGTCCTCTGTCACTATCGGCAGGTCAAAAGGGGTGATGGGGTGTTCGGAATTGAGCGAGATATTGAAGTATTTCCCGCCGGTGGCCTCGGACATGTATTCGTATTCCTTTTCGGGGTCTATGACGATGACATCGCCGTCGAACATGAGCGTGCGTAGGATCTCCAGCTTTGTGCAATAGGACTTGCCGGCGCCGGCTACGGCGAAGGTCACGGAGTTATAGTTGGCCAGAGAATAGCGGTCGAACAAGACCAGTGAAGAATTGTGACGGTTGATGCCGTAAAGGATCCCCTTGTCCGAGGTCAGGTCGAATGAAACGAATGGAAAAACGCTCGATAAAGGCGAAGAATTCAACTTCGAATGCACGGCCAACTGATCATCGGCAACCGGAATAACGCTCTTGAAACCGGGCTCCTGTTGGAACAGCGCCGGCTTCAGATAAACTAGTTTTGACTCGAGTATCGATTTTATCTCCGACTCCAATTTATCCAATTCTCCTTCCGAATCGGCGAAGATGGTCAGGTAAACCCCCACGTCAAACAAATGTTCTTGCGCCTGCATGAGCTGGTCGCGCAAAGTCTCCAAGTCCTGGTAGGCGGTATCGAGAGCGGGATCGCGGACGAGCCCTTTTTCTTCGCGGCGGGAGATCTGGCTTTGGACTTCGGCGACTTTTTTCTGGAAATGGCGCAGTATCCTGGCCGTATCCACGGGATGGATGAATATCGAAGCATTGAAGACCCTGTCCAGGTTGATGATCGGCGCAAACCAGCTCTCATCTAGAAAGCGCGGATATGAAATGACGAAGAGCGTTCTGCCGACTTTTTCGCCGAGGTTCAATTCCTTCGGGCTTATCTTGAGGGCCGACGGGGCGATGACATCCTTGAGCTCAAGAACGCCTGCCTGGTATATCTCTTCCGGCAGAATGGAAGTGATCGGCGACTGCTCCTCTTTCCGACTGAATAATTTGGAGAAAATGCTCATGATATTTGGATGGGCTTCTCGGTCTCGCCCGGATTAAAGATCTTATAGAACAATTCTACCACTTCCTCGGTGCCGAGCTCGGCCGTGCGGACGCCACAGCGCACCAGGCCTTGTTCGACGACGGCTACGCGCTGTTCAAGCTGGCTCTTGTATTCCTGGAATTTCTCTTCCATCGTTGCATTTTGCTTCTCGGTGTTTTCCTTATGCGGGAAAATCCCGGAAATCGGATTTTTGCCGCTATTCATGATCGGCGGGTCGTAGGGCACGACCACGAAAAAGCTCTTGGACATTATATTCGTAGACTCGACGAAGGTTTTGATAAACTCGATGTATTCCCTGACTTGTATCTTCATGAGTTCGGTCGTTTGTTCCTTGTACCTATCCTCGAGAAGCGCGATATATGGCCGGATGTCGAGCTTTTTGGACTGGATGAATATCTGAATGGAAAAATCCAGGGAGTTCAGGAAATTCTGAAACTGCATGAGGATGGCGCTCTGCTCGTCGGACGATTTCAGGGCGAAGTTGAGGGAAGCGGCCAGGACCAGCGAGCGCATGCCGCCGTTCTTCAGTATGACCACGCCGTCGCGGATCTCCTGTATCGGCACGAAGTCCTGGGTTGTGGATGTTTGGGCGCTCATTCTTTTATATCAAGGCTCCAAGAAAGGTCCTTGAGCTTGCTGTCCGATATCTTCGGCACCATCACGGAGACGTAATTCTTGGCGTCTTTCACCGCGTCCGCCGCCGTTGTCGGCCTCGGTTTTTCCTCCTTCTTCCATATGTACAGCTTGGTGCCCAGCCAGTATCTCAACGCCGCTTCCACGACGCCGATGAACGGCTTGTTGTTTATCTTATAGAAGGCCAATGCGCCGGAGATCGCCAGGATTATCACGATCGGAAGCAATGAGAAGACGAGACTGCCTAATAGGAGATATATCACGAATGACAGGCCCAGCCCGCCGGCTATGTAGATGAACTGTTTCAAAGTGAGAGGTCCGAAGATCTTATCCTCCACTTCGATGAATTGAGGTACTTGGAAGCGCATTGGAGTTATTATACCAGACTCATATTACAGCTTCCCTGTATGGGTCGTTGGTCGCCGGGGGTTTTGGCTCGGACTTGTTCGGCTCATGGTTTATTTTTTCCTCGGGAATTGCCGTCGAGCTGCGCAGGAGCTGTTCCACCAGAGGTTCACTCCTCGTTTCGCCGCCGTTCGTGACTGAGGCTCCACTTGACGTCATTCTCGGCACGACCGGCGCCGGATTTTCCAAGCCGGCCAGGATGTCATTCCTGTCTCTCGAAGTCACCGGATCTTTGTCCTCCAAAGAGCTTTCTCTCATCGAGGTGCGCTCGATCTCGAATCCCCCAGATCGGAAGAGCACACGTAT